>WHSM01000049.1 GCA_009380105.1 Micromonosporaceae bacterium | reverse complement strand
CCGTCGGTGAACTGCTTGCGCTGCCGCACGTAGTCCAGCGCCTCACGCCCGTTCAGGTCCTGGCAGCCCTTCTTGAAGGTCCGGTACGGCTTGTGGATCGACTTGAAGCTGTCGGTCCCCTTGGGCGTCTCGACGCACAGGTGGACGCCGCCGAGCGCGTTGACCACCTTGATGAAGCCGTAGAAGTCGATCACCATGCCGCTGTCGAACCGGATGTCCATCAGCTCCGACAATGTGCGCGCCAGCAGCCGGTAACCGCCCGCGCCGTTGCCTCCGTACGCGAAGGCCGCGTTCAACTTGTCCTTGCCCCCCGGCCACTTGCCGTCGTCGGAGGCCGGGATGTCGACGTACAGGTCGCGGGGGAAGGAGATCAGGTACGCGCGGTCGTGGGAACGCGGCACGTGCAGCATCATGACCGTGTCAGCGCGCCAGTTGTCGCCGCCCTGCTTCTTCCGGAAGTCGGAGCCGAGCAGGAGAATGTTCAGCGCGCCGTCCAGCGCGACCCGGCCGTTGTTGTGCTTGCGCGCGTCACCGAGGAGGTCGTCGGTGGCGACGTTGCGGGAGTACCGGTCGATGAGGGCGTTGACGCCGAGCAGAGCCCCGCTCGCGGCGACCGCGAGCACCAGGCCGAACACCACGCACAGCCACGCCCACCAGGGGCCGCGCAGGCGGTCTCGCGGGGGATCGAGCGTGCGGTTCCGTGATGCCACTGGCCCTCCACGACGTGACCTCCGCGATGTCGGCGTGAGTCACGCCCTTCCACTGTACGAAGCCGTGCCCGGTTCGACGATCAGCCGAACGAACAGCCAGGCGTCGTCTGGGTCCGCCGCAGCCGGCTCGGGGTGTCCGAACAGGGTCTCAGAGATGACACGCTCGAACCCGGCGTGAGGTTGGCCCTGGCCCGGCGTGGCCGGCCGTGTTCTGTCGGGGGTGGCCGCTACGGTGACATCCGTGCCGAGAGTTGCCCCTGTGCTTGCGCCTGTGCCGACGCGGAGCGCGGCCCGCCCCAAGGCCGCCGAGTTCTTCGCCGGGATCGGTCTGGTGCGCCTCGGCCTGGAGCGCGCCGGCTTCGCGGTGCCGTGGTCGAACGACATCGAGTCCGACAAGCAACAGATGTACGTCAACCACTTCCGCGACCCGGCCAGCGCCCATCGGTACGCGCTCGGCGACGTCGCCGACGTCACCGGCGACGACCTGCCCGCCGACCTCACCCTGGCATGGGCGTCCTTCCCGTGCACCGACCTCTCGCTCGCCGGCTGGCGGCGGGGACTGGCCGGCAGGGAGTCGTCCACCTTCTGGCACTTCACGCGCCTCATGGACGAGCTGGGCGACGCGCGGCCTTCCGTCGTGGCGCTGGAGAACGTCACCGGGCTCGCCACGTCCCACGGCGGCGCCGACCTCGTCGCCGCGATCGCCGAGCTGAACCGGCTCGGCTACTCCGCCGACGTGCTCACCCTGGACGCGCGGAGATTCGTGCCCCAGTCCCGGCCCCGGCTGTTCGTGGTCGGCGCCCGGGAGCCGGGGCTGCTGCCGCCCGTCGGCGTCGCCACCGACACCGCGCTGCGTCCCGACTGGCTGGCGAAGGTGTTCGCGGATCCGTCGCTGCGCACCCACCGCGCCGCCCTCCCGGCGCCGCCTCCACTGCGGACGACCGGGCTCACGGGGCTGGCCGAGGAGATCCCGTCGACGGACGAGCGATGGTGGGACGCGGCCCGCACCGAGGCCTTCGTGGCGTCGCTGTCGCCGATCCAGGCCGCCCGGCTGACGGAGCTGCGGGCCGGGTCGCGGGTCGTGTGCCGCACCGCGTACCGGCGCACCCGCAAGGGTGCGGCGACGTGGGAGATCCGGGCCGACGACGTGGCGGGTTGTCTGCGCACTGCCCGGGGCGGTTCGTCGAAGCAGGCCGTGGTGCGGGCGGGGCGCGGCGAGGTGCGGGTGCGCTGGATGACCTCTGTGGAGTACGCCAGGCTGATGGGAGCCGGCGAATACCGGCTCGACGGGCTGCGCCCGAATCAGGCGCTGTTCGGCTTCGGCGACGCGGTGTGCGTCCCTGCGGTCGCCTGGCTCGCCGAGCACTACCTGATGCCGCTGGTCCACGGCCACGCAGGCCAGGTCGCGGAGCGTCCGGCTTGGGGCGGCGGCGCACCCGCCGACCCCGGGGCGGCCGGCATCACGGTGGCCGCGGGTGCCTGACCCGGCGGTGTGGCCGGATCCGGCCGGACGCCCCGGCATGGCGCGCGGCGTCGCCGGTCCTGCGCGCTCCCGCCCACGCCGCGACGACCTGCCGGCCGCCGAAGTGCGCGACTTCCGCGCGCTGCTCAACGCCGCGCTGTCCGCCACTGACGGCGAAGGACGCAAGTGGGCCGACGCTCGGTGGGGCTGCTACGCGTTCTACGACTACGACGGCGAGCCCGTCTACGTGGGCCAGACCAACGAGCAGCTACGGGTGCGGGTCCGCCGGCACCTGACCAACCAGCGCACCGACGCGGTGGCGATGCGGGTCCTCGACGTGTTCGAAGTCGCCGAGTTGGAGCTGTGGCCGCTGTGGGAGTTCCAGGGAGTCGCGAAGAAACGCGACCCGGAGACGTTCGCGCGGGCGCAGGCGACGCTCGACGCGATGGAGTACACGGCGTACCGGCAGGCGATCGCGGCGAGCCGCTTCAAGGCGATTCTGAACGAGAAGATTCCACCGGTGTCCGAGCCTGCGGAGTTGCCGACGTCGCGCAGGTTCGCGTTGATCAGCGACGCCACCCGGGCCGAACGCGGCCACGCCGACGTCCGGATCGCCCGGCGAGCGGAGACGCTGTCCCGGCTGGCGGCGGTGGCGCATGAGCGCGGGGAGGTGTCCGACGGCCTCCGGCGAGTGCTCGTCATCCAGGCGGTGCGGCTGGCGTACCTGTCGGCGGCGCGGCTGGCGTACGTGGAGGGTCGAGACTCCCCCGATCCGGCGGCGATCGACATCGAAAGGCTGGTCGGCAGCGTCCTGTACGAGCACAGCGACCCGTACGGGGCGGCGGCCCGCGAGCCGGCGGACCGGGACGAGGCCGACAGCCTCTTCTGACGGGAAGCGGTCGCCGGCGTAGCCTGTTCGCGTGACTCAGGACTCGTGGGCCACCACTGCCGCTGTGCGCAAGTCGATGCAGTCCAACCGCAGCCGCGACACCCGCCCCGAGTTGGCGCTGCGCCGCGCGCTGCACGCGATGGGCCTCCGTTACCGGGTGTGCGCCCGACCGCTTCCGGAGGTGCGCCGTACCGCCGATGTGGTCTTCCGCCCGAGCCGGGTCGCTGTGGAAGTGCGCGGCTGTTTCTGGCACGGCTGCCCCGAGCACTACCGGGCCCCGTCGGCGAACGACACGTACTGGTCGGCGAAGGTCACGCGCAACATGGCCCGGGACGAGGCGACGGAGCGTACGCTCGCGGACGCCGGTTGGCAGCTCATCACCGTGTGGGAGCACGACGACATGGCGGCGGCCGCGGAGCAGATCCTCGACGTGGTCAACGAGCGCCGGGCCGCCCGAGCCGAGAGCCGGCCCACGCGCTGACCCGGCTCACATGTCGTTGATGAATTCCTCGTTCTGCAGCACCCAGGAGTCGAGGTTCTCCTCGCGGATCGCCTCGAACAGCGAGTCGGCCTTGCCGGGCACCAGTTGCTGGTACGAGATGTCGTTCATGTTGTAGGCCTGCACCGGCACCTTGATCGCTGTGAGGTTCTCCGGCGTGACCTTCTTCAAGGTCCACGCCAGATCCATGATGTCGATGCTCTGGTCGATGAGCAGAGACTTGCCCGCGGCCTTCACCAGCGAGGGGATCTTCGTGGGGTTGTTGAAGCCTTTGGAGATCGCCTGCTTCAGGATCGCCTTGATGAGCTGCTGCTGGTGCCGCATCCGCGCGAAGTCGCCGCCGCCCTTCTCGTCGACGAACTGGTACCGCTGCCGGGAGTAGTCCAGCGCGGCTTTGGGGCCCAGGTGCTGGCAGCCCTTCTTGAAGACGCGGTACGGCTTGTGGATCGACTTGAAGCTCTTGGCGCCTTTCGGGGTCTCGACGCACAACTCGACGCCACCGAGCACCTCGACCGTCTTGAGGAAGCCTTTGAAGTCGATCGTCGCGCCGGTGTCGAACTGGACCCCCGACGCCTCCTGGATGGTCCGCGCCATCAACTCGAAGCCGCCGCCCACGCTGAACTTGCCGTTGCTCCGGCGTCCGCCGTACGGGAACGCCGCGTTGAGCTTGTCCTGTCCGCCGCCGAATCTCGACTTCTTGTTGGCCGGGATGTCCACGAGTGTGTCGCGTTGGAACGAGATGAGGAACGCCCGGTCGTGCTCGCGTGGCACGTGGACCATGATGATCGTGTCGGACTGCCAGGAGGTCCAGCCCTTCCGGCGGTCGGTGCCGAGCAGCAGCATGTTCAGCGGGCCGTCCAACGAGACCCGGCCGTTGTTGGTCTTCCGCGCGTCGCCGAGCAGGTTGTCGGTCTTGACGTTGCTGGCGAGACTGCTCTCCAACAGGTTGCCGCCGACCAGCGCGCCTCCCGACGCCAGCATCATGACGGCGCCGAACCACACGCACAGCCGCGCCCACCACGGGGCCGTGGCGGCGACGCGGCGAGAGGCGCCTCGCCGGGCCGGGTCGCGAGCACCCGCGGCGCGTCGGGACGCGTCGCGAGGACCGGCGGCGCACCGGGAGGCGTCCCGCGGGCGCCGAGGCTCGTCACGCAGTCCCCCGTCGCGTCGGGGAACGGGCCGCGACGCGGAGTCGCGCCACAGCGGATCGTGCTGCGGCACCTCGTACGGCGGACGATGTCTGCCGGGCAAGCAGGCCTCCTCCGACGGGGGGATCGGGAAGTGGGTGAGACCACTGTACGGATCAGATCCGGCTTACGCGACACCCCTTCCACAGGCCATTACTGAAAGGAGTGGGCCCGTATCGATCCGTTACTTCTTCTGTGGATTCTGCTTCAGCCAGCCGGCCACGTCGTCCCGATTCACCGCCTCGTACAGCGACAGCGCCTTCTCCTTGTCGGAGAGCACCACGCTCTGACCATCCATCGTCCCGGTGCCTTTGTGCGGGCTGGTGAGGAAGACCAGGTCCTTGCTCCGCAGCTTGCGGAACTGGATCGCCATGTCCATGAGCGAGAACTCTTCGTCCACAGTGACCGCTTTGGTCGCCGCCTTGACGAAGCTGGTCATCCGAGTGGGGCTGGTGAACACCTTCCGTGACGTGGCCTTGTCCATCAGCGCCTTGACGAACTCCTGCTGGTGCTTCATCCGGGCGAAGTCGCCCCGCGGGAACTGCTTGCGCTGCCGGATGTAGTCCAGCGCCTTCTCGCCGCCCATGTTCTCGCACCCCTTCTTGAAGGTGCGGTACGGCTTATGGATGGACTTGAAGCTGTCCTGACCCGGCGGCATCTCCGGGCAGATCTTCACTCCACCGACAGTGGAGACCATCCGCTGGAAGCCCCAGAAGTCCACGATCGCGAGGTGGTCGATCCGCACCCCGGCGAAGCCCTCCACTGTCTGAATCATCAGCGGCGGGCCGCCCCAGGCGTACGCGGCGTTGATCTTCGCGCTGTGGCCGCCGTACTGGGAGCTCTGGCTCTTCGGCACGTGCACCCAGAGATCCCGCGGCAGCGAGATGAAGTACGCCTTGTCGTGGCTGGCCGGCACGTGCAGCAGGATGATCGTGTCAGTGCGCCACTTGCTGCCGGCTTCGTGCTTGGCCGCCGGGTCACGCGAGTCGGTGCCCAGCATCAGGATGTTGAGCGCGCCGTCCACCTGCTTCGGCGGCCGGTCGCCGGTCAGCCCGTCGAACGCGCTGGTGCGCTTCATGTCGTCGTTGAGCGAGCCGACGTACGAGTAGAGGCCGAGCCCGGCGGCCAGCGCCAGGACCAGGACCACGATGCCGGAGACCAGCAGGACCCGACCCCACCGGACCCTCACCCGTCGCGCCCCCGGATACTCGCCGCCGTAGCGCCCATCGCCACCCCCTGGACCGCCACCCCCCGGGCCGCCATCACCTCGCCGCCCGTAGCCGGGCGCGTCGCCGTCACGGTATGCCGGGCGCGCGGACCCTCGGGCGGGAGTGACGGAAGCGCGGCCGGTCGGGCGTGGAGAGCTAGGCATGCGCTCCAGGGTAAGCACGTCACGCGAGAACGGGCGCCCAGGGGTCCCTAAAGCGTAGATTGTGTCTGAAATATCCCGCATAAATCCGACACAGAATCCGTGATCTTGAGCTTTCTGCGTTCACTCACCGTTGCGAGACCCGCCAAGCCCTTTAGTTGGTACGAGTACGAGCGGCGCGTCAGTGCTCGGGGCGGGTCATGCCCAGGTGGCCCGCGAAGTACTCGATGGTGCGGCGGAGCCCCACCTCCGGCGGCACCTGCGGCTCGTACCCCAGCATGGTCCTGGCCCGTGTGAGGTCCGGGCGGCGAACGTTCGGATCGTCGGCGGGCCGCGGGGCCAGCACGATCTCGGACGACGACCCCGCCTCCTTCACGATCGCCTCGGCCAACTCCCGCATGGTGAACTCGTGCTCGGTGCCGCAGTTCACCGGCTCGGAAAGCCCCGAGTCGAGTGTCAGCAGAATCGCGCGCACCAGATCGTCGACGTAACAGATCGACCGGGTCTGGGAGCCGTCGCCGTGCACGGTCACCGGCTCACCGCGCAGCGCCTGGCAGATGAACGTCGGGATCGCCCGCCCGTCGTCCGGTCTCATGCGGGGACCGAACGTGTTGAAAATGCGGACAATTCCCGTGTCGAGCCCGTGGTCGCGGTGGTACGCCATCGTCGTGGCCTCGCTGAACCGCTTCGCCTCGTCGTACACGCTGCGTTGCCCGATGGGGTTGACGTTGCCCCAGTAGGATTCCGGCTGCGGATGCACCTGCGGGTCGCCGTACACCTCGGATGTGGAGGCGAGCAGGAACCGCGCACCGTCCGCGAGGGCCCGGTCCAGGCAGTGGAACGTGCCGAGCGAGTCCACCTTCAGGATCTCCAGCGGCAGCCGCGCGAAGTCGGTCGGGCTGGCCGGGCACGCGAAATGCATCACCGCGTCGAACCGGTCAGCCAACGGGCCGTCGGCGGGCAGCCCTTGTGACACGTCAGCCTCTACCAGCGCGAACCTGGGGTTTGCGCTGAGGTGTGCGATGTTGTCCTTCTGCCCTGTGACCAGGTTGTCGACCGCGACGACGTGACAGCCGCGGGCGATCAGAGCGTCAACCAGGTGGGAACCGACGAAGCCGGCGCCGCCGGTCACCAGAATCCGGTGACCCCCGCCGAACCGCTGAGGGATTGCAGTCATAATCCGCCAGCCTACCGAGCAGCTGCGCCCGTCCATGCGCCGGCCGAGCCGTCCGCGACCGAGGGGGTCAGCGGAGTTCGCCGTAGCGGCCTAGGTGGTGCAGCAGGGGTGGGGTTGGGTTGCCCAGGGCCGCGTGTTCGACAACCCCTTCCACCAGACGGCCCCATCCGGCGTCCCGGGCGCCGGCGAACCGGCATCCCGCCCACGCGCCGATCTCGTCGAGCACCGGACCCCACTCGGTGTCCCGCCAGCGCTCCCCGGTCCGGAACAGGCCGCCCGGGGCCGGGGCCACGCCGGCGAACCGGTCGGCGAGCTGCCGATGCGACGGCGTCAATGCCTGGACGGTGAAGACCCGCGCCTCGCCGATCGCCTCGTACAGGTCGGACTCTGGGTCGATCACTCCGAACACCCGGCCCGGGTCGCCGTCGGCCACGAGCGCCGACGAGACCGTCAGCCCCGCCGGGTCTCCGCCGGCGCCGCCCGGGGCGGTCCAGAGCGTCACGGGCGCCGCCAGGCGGCCTCGGAACCTGCGCACCGGGCCCCGCCCGCCCGCTGCCGTGGCGAACGGGTGATCGGCGTGGATCTCAGCGCCGGGTTCGATCTCGGTCACGATGTCGATCGTGCCACCACACGGCGTGAGTTCGGGGGCGGCTCACGCGGAGACGCGCTTCAGGAATGTCAGGGAACGGGTGAACAGGAGCTCCGCGGCCGGCTCATCGTACTCGTCCGGCAGGGTGCTGTCGGTGAACAGGTGGCTGGCGAGGCCCGGATACTCGAAGTAGTCGTACGACGCTCCGGAACCGTTCACCGACGCAGCGAACTGGTCGACCCATTCCTGCTCGCGGCAGGGATCCTTCTCGGCATAGTGCACCTGCACCGCCTATGACAAAGCGTATTGATCACAAAACCCCCCAAACCGATCCGCCACGCCGGTTATCAACAGCCACCTGTGGATAAGCCCGGCTGCCTGTGGACAACAGCCCGCAGGCTGTGGAAGCGCCTGTGGAGCGACCGGCGCCACCACACAGGACGGGCGCGGCCGAGGGACAGCCGCGCCCGCCATCGTGCGATCGACTCCGCTACCGGATCGCCGCGAGATCCAGGATCGCGTACGCCTTGCCGTCGTCGATCGACCAGCTCATCAGCCGAGCTTCCGGAGCGGAGGTCCGCGGCAGCGTCATCCCGCCGTCGCCGTCGGGCTCGATGCCGAAGTCACCGGACTTGCCGGTCTTCAGGTCGTACAGGCCAAAGCCTTTGCCGCTGTGCATCACCAGGAAACGGTCCCAGACCGGGATGGCCTCCAGCCCGAGCCGGGCCGACAGCGGCCGGTACTCGGAGCCGTCGCGCCGGAAGGACCCCAATTCGCGCTTGCCCTCGGACTCGGGATCGGCCTTGACGCCGACGCAGTAGGTCACGTGGCAGGCCACGGCCCTGACGCCGTCCGGCTCGACCGCCTCGCGCACGTCATCCGTCTCGACGTTACGGATCGTGGTGAACTGTCCACCCTCCGACTCGTCCGCCGGCTTCAACGGTCCGCTGGCGGGCTTTCCGACCCACGGCCACTGGAGGATGTGGTAGCCCCGCGTGTCGGCCACCGCGGTCGCCTCCCCGCCGGACAGCGGAACCTGCCGCACCCCGCCGACCCTCGAGTGCGACAGGTAGACAGTGCCATCAGCGACCACGAGACCGTCATCCAATGACCCGTACGGGCCCGACACTCTGCTCACCAGTGTCGGCTCGCCGCCGCTCAGCGGTGCCTTCCAGATTCTCGCGTAGGGCTTGCCATTCTCGGTGTAGCTGTCCCACCACACCACGTGACCCGAGCCCACGGTGAAGTGCGAGGCGTACAGGTCCTGGTCGTCGTGTGGCTCTGGCAGGAACGCCACCCGACGCGCCCGCTGGTCGTCCAAGTCGATGATCCAGATCTCGTCGGCGACCTCGAGGCTCGCCGAGGTGGTCACCAGCAACTCGTGGTCGTTGATCATCAGCTCCGGGTAGTGCTTACGCCCGTCGTCCAGCTTCGCCGACAGGGCGTGGTACGCCTCCGGCCACACCTCCTCGATGGGCCGCTGCGCGCCCTGCGCGGCCGGCACGCCGGGCCCGCGCCCGACGCCCGGCAGGCCGCCGAAAGCCAGCGCGACCCCGCCGACCATTGCGAACACCGCGACCCCCGCGATCGCGGCGTAACCACGGCGACGCCGCTTGCGGTGGCCCGCCTCCACCTCCTGAAGCAATCCGGGCGGATGCTCCGGCGCGACCGAGGCGGCGGCCGTCAGGGTGCGCGACAGGGCCTCTTCCAGCTGACTCGACATCAGACTCTCCCAGTAACTGTTGCGGATTGGGTGTCGTCGGAGCGCTGCCAGCCGGCGCGCAGCTTCTCCAGAGCACGGAAGGCCTGGCTTCGCACGGTGCCGCACGAGATGCCGAGGCGTTCGGCGATCTCGTCGTCGGCGAGCCCTTCGTGGTAGCGAAGGACGATCACCGCCCGCTGCCGTCGTGGCAGAGTGGCCAAGCTCTGCCACAGGCCGGCGTCGTCGGCGCGCTCGAAACCCTGGTCGGTGTACCCCCGTTCCGGTACCTCACCAACCAGTCGCTCGCGTCGTCGACGCCGCCAGATGCTGATGTGACACCGCGCCATGATGCGACGCAGATAGCCCTCGGGGTCCTGTTTGTTCTCCACCCGGGACCACGCCCCACGTAGCCGTACCAGCCCCTCTTGCAGCAGGTCAGCCGCGTCGTGCGGGTCGCCGGTCAACACGTAGCCGTACCGCAGCAACGCCTGCGACCGCGTGTTGACGAACTCCTCGAAGCTCGCCTCGTCAGACATCCGCACCTCCCGTGTGCACCCCCAAGGACGCCGCAGCGGCCCGTCGCGTTGCAGGGAGTGGAGGTTAATTCAGTTGCGTGGCCCGGCGTGGGCTGTGAAGGTTGCGGTCACATCAGCTCACGGCCGCTTCTCATGCGGCGGTACGGCGAAGGAGGTCGACCGATGCGCACCCACGTTGTCCGGGTGGCCCTTGCCGACCCGACCCCCGCCTCCGCCGGCCGAGCCTGACCCTTCGCGAGTCCGCTCCCCGGCGAGGTCTTATCTGCCGAGGAGAACTCATCGTGCGCGAGCGCGACTCACACCCCATTGCGCGACGCCGTGGCAAGCGGCGCTTTGACGACGAAGACGACCATCACAACATCCCTGCCCGGCCACCCGCCGAGGAGGAGTGGCAGGACCGCGTGCCCGAACGCTGGCGGCTGCCGGTCGGGGACGGCCAGGACACCTTCGACGGTCCGCCGGAAGGCGACCGTTGGTCGACCTGGGACGTTTCGGCTGCCGGTGAGCGCGGACCGAAACCGTACCCGCACTGGCTGGTCACCGACCTGGGCGCGGTCGACACCGAGCTGGGCATGCTGAAGACCGGCAAGGAGGCTGACGTTTTCCTGCTGGAGCGGGCGGTGCCCGACACTGACCGCGGCTGCCTGTTGGCGAGCAAGCGTTACCGCAGCTCGGAGCACCGGATGTTCCATCGCGACGCGGGCTACCTGGAAGGACGCCGGGTACGCCGGTCGCGGGAGAACCGGGCGATGGCGAATCGCACGTCGTTCGGCCGCCAGATGATCGCGGCGCAGTGGGCGCAGGCCGAGTTCGGGGCGCTGTGCCGGCTGCACGAGATCGGCGCGCCGGTGCCGTACCCGGTGCAGATCGTCGGCACGGAGTTGCTGATGGAGTACATCGGCGACGCCGACGGCACGGCCGCGCCGCGCCTGGCGCAGACCCGGCCCGACGCTGACGAGTTGGCCGGCCTGTGGGACCAGGCGGTCGAGGCGACGGTCACGATGGCGCGGCTCGGTCTCGCGCACGGCGACCTGTCGCCGTACAACATCCTGGTGCACCGGGGACGGCTGGTGCTGATCGACCTGCCGCAGATCGTGGACGTGATCGCAAACCCCCAGGGCCCGGAGTTCCTGGCCCGCGACGCCCGCGTGGTGGCGACGTGGTTCGCCGCTCGCGGATTGCCCGACACCGACAGCCTGCCCGAAAGACTAAGCAAGGAGGCGGGCCTGTCCTAACCCCACGTTTTGTGGACTCTCGGCTGCCTCAGCCCTCTCTTTTGACCGCCAGATAGCGGTAAATGGCGGTGGTTGGGGGTTGCTAGTAGGCGCCCCTGCTGCGGATTACCGCGCTTAGTGTGCGCCACATGATGACCAGGTCGAACGCTAGCGACCAGTTGTCCACGTAGTAGAGGTCTAGGCGCACCGCGTCGTCCCACGAGAGGTCGGAGCGGCCGGAGACCTGCCACAGACCGGTGATGCCCGGGCGGACCAGCAGGCGGCGGCGCACGTCTCCCAGGAAGTCGCCGTCTTCGGCGGGCAGCGGACGCGGGCCGACCAGCGACATCTCGCCCCGCAACACGTTGATCAGCTGCGGCAGCTCGTCGACCGACGTGCGCCGCAGCCACCGCCCCAGCGGCGTGATCCGGGGGTCGTTGCGCATCTTGAACAGCAGCCCGTCGCTCTCGTTCTGGTCGACGAGCTGGGCCAGCCGCTCCTCGGCGTCGAGGTACATGGTGCGGAACTTCCACACCCGGAACGGCTTGCCCTCGCGCCCCACCCGGGCCTGCCGGAAGAACACCGGGCCCGGGGTTGTCACCCTGATCAGCAGAGCGGTGGTCAGCAGCAAGGGGGCGAGCAGGAGGAGCCCGAGGGCCGCGGCCACCCGGTCCATCAGGTTCTTGGTGAGCCAGCCGATCCCGGAAAGGGTCGGCTCCTCCACGTGCAGCAGCGGCAGGCCTTCGACCGGACGGATGTGCACCCGCGGGCCGGCGATGTCGGTGAGCTGCGGAGCGACCACCAGGTCCACCCCGGTGCCTTCCAGCTGCCAGGCCAGGCGCCGCATGTCGGTCGCGTTGGAGCCCGCCGAGCCGCAGACCGCGATCGTGTCGGCGCCCAGGTCTCGTACCACCTGCACCGGGTCCCGGTCCCGACTGGTGTACAGCGGCAGCGGGGTCTGCGCGCCCCGCGCCGCGGCCCGCCCCTGGGTGAGGTAGATGCCGACCGGGGTGAGCCCCGCGAACGGGTTGCGCGCGACCACGGCGTTCACGTCCAGCGCGTCCTGCAGCGATCCCACCAGCAGCATCCGGTGCACACACACGCCGCGCTTGCGGCACAGCTGCAGCACTTGACGCGCCGCGTAGCGCGACACCAGCAGCAGGGCCAGCGTCGCCAACAAAGCGGTGGCGGTGCCGAGCCGCGAGGCGTCGAACTTCAACGTCAGAGTCAGGAACGACACCACGGCCACGACGGTGAGCGAAGCCCGCAGCACCCGCTTGAACTCGTCGGTGCCGAGGCCGAGATAACGCCGGTCGTACGCGCCGTTGCTCCACAGCACCGCGCCCCAGCCGAGCGGCAGCAGCAACATGCCGATCAGATACATCTGGTTCGTGGTGGCGAATCCGGCGACGGCCTGGGGCCACAGCGCGATCGCGATGATGCTGGCGGCCACCGCGCAGAGAAAGTCGGTGACCATCAGGATCGCGGCGTACGTGCGGGGCCAACGCGCGATCGGACGGGAGTTGCGGAACCAGGCTGACCGGGTCACCCCGCTGATGACCGGCGCTGTCCGGGTGTCGACGCCGGCAGTCCTGGGCTTGGCGCGGGACTCGGTCTGACCCAGCCCTGGGCCGCTTGACGCGGTCTGGGTGGTAGCGCCGTCGGACGCTGGGCGTCGCAGGCTCGTGGTCACAGCAGCGTGTCCTCCAGTACCACGACGGGCACGTGCGGACGCCGCCCACCCGATCGGCGCGCCGCCCCGCTCGTCCTGCTGTCGCTCATCACTCATTCGCCGACCGCCGCCAGGAGGCGAGAGACACTCACCGTTCTCAAATGACCTTCGCGCACGACCCCGCGGGCCGGTCGCGATGGAGCCTGACGGCGACCGCCCGACACTAGACACTGACGGTACGCCCTGTCGAGTCCGGTTTGCGTACCGGGCCTGTGACAGATCATCGCAACAGCCGCGAGAGTCGACGATCGGCGAGCGTCCGGCCTCCGGTCTGACACGTCGGACAGTACTGCAGGCTCGTGTCGCTGAAGGACACCTCTCGTACTGTGTCCCCGCACACCGGGCAGGGCAAACCAGCGCGGGCGTGCACCTTCAGGCCCGAGCGCTTCTCAGACTTGAGGGTCGCCGTGCACTGGCCGGCGGACCGGGCGACGGCGTCGACGAGCACGCTCCGCACCGCCTGATGCAGCCGCGTCACCGCCTCGTCGGCGAGCCGGTCGGCCCGCGCGAACGGGGACAGCTTCGCGGCGTGCAGGATCTCGTCGCTGTACGCGTTGCCGATGCCCGCCAGCACGCGCTGGTCGGTGAGCACGCCTTTGAGCTGCCCACGCTGGGCTCGGACGCGCTCGGCGAGTCCCGCCTCGTCCAGCGTCAACGGGTCGGGCCCGAGCCGGGCGACACCGGGCACGTCCCGCGGATCCCGCACCAGGTAACACGCGAGCCGCTTCTGGGTGCCGGCCTCGGTCAACTCCAAGCCGGAACCGTCGTCGAGCCGCACCCGCAGCGCCAGCGGGCCCTTGCCCGGCTTCGCGGGGCGAGGCTGCAGGCTCTCCCGGTACGTGAGCCAGCCCGCCCGCGCGAGATGGACGACCAGGTGCAGCTCCTCGTCTTCAGCGCCAGCGGGCTTCCCGCAAACCAGGTCGAGGAACTTGCCGTGCCGGCCGACCCCGGTGACGGCGGCCCCGGCGAGCGCGGTCGGGGGCGGATCGTACGTCTTCAGCACGCTGATCGCCGCCACCTCCACCGCGCGGACGGCGTGACCGACCGCGCGCTCCCGCAGGTACGCGGCGAGCGCCTCCACCTCGGGCAGCTCCGGCATCACCCCAGTCTGCCTGACGCCGCGAGGTCAGCCGGTCATTCAGCGGTCGAGGATGATGTGCCCATGGCATCGACTCTCACGCAGCGATTCCGTCAGCTACACGCCACCGGCACGTTCCTGATGCCCAATCCGTGGGACGTGGGATCGGCCCGCATCCTCGTCGCGCTCGGCTTCGAAGCGCTGGCCACGACCAGCGCGGGGTTCGCGGCGTCCCTCGGCCGTACGGACCAGTCCATCACCCGCGACGAGCTGCTCGCCCACGTCGAGCAGCTCGTCGCAGCGGTCGATGTGCCGGTCAGCGTCGACGCCGAGAACGGGTTCGCCGATGATCCCGACGGTGTCGCCGACACGGTGCGGGTCCTCGCCGAGGCGGGTGCGGCCGGATGCTCGATCGAGGACGCCCGAAGCGGCGTCGTCTTCGATGAGCGCGGCCTGCGCTCCGTACGCGGCGAGGACGAACCCCAGCCCGGGTCGATCTACCCGACGGCGCTCGCCGTCGAGCGGGTGGCCGCCGCGGCCTCGGCTGCCGCCGCCACCGGCCTCGTGCTCACCGCGAGGGCGGACAACCACCTGCACGGCGTCGATCAACTCGACGACACCGTCGCCCGTCTGGTGGCGTACCAGGACGCCGGCGCCGACGTCCTGTACGCCCCTGGCCTGGCGAAGCTGGACGAGATCGCGCGCGTCGTGGACACGCTCGAACGCCCGGTCAACGTCCTGGCGCTTCCTCACGGCCCGTCGATTCCCGAGCTCGCCCGGGTGGCCGTGCGACGCGTGTCGGTGGGAGCCTCACTCGCCGGAGCCGCATACAGCGCTCTGGTGCGGGGAGCCCAGGAACTCCGCGAGACAGGCACCTCGCGCTACCTCGTCGAGGGCCGGTCCCAGCCGCACCCGTTCTCACTCTTCTGACCAGCACGTCTCATGTCTGACCTTGACCTGTCCAACATCCGTTTGGCCGAGCCGTCCGTCCGGAATTTCGTTGCGGCTTATGGGTCCGAATGGATAGCTTGGCCGTACACGAGAAAGGAGGTGGTCCAAAGTTGGATAGCTATAGGACTCGTGAGGTGGCTGTCCGCTAGCCGCTGTTCTCGAAGACTCACGATCGTCGAGGCCGTGTGACGGCGGTGCGGCGATTACCAGACAGCTACCCGACCCCTGGGTGTGCCGGCCCTTGTCCAGCCGGTCCGCGAGAGCGAGCCCAGGGGTCGACCCTTGTCTCCGCACCAACGATCCTGATGCGCAGCTTGCGCGCCGTGCAACCCTCAGCCGACCGCGTGGCGAGCCCTCACCACGAGCGTGGGCAGCTCCCTCGAGCGGATCGACGGGAGCTGCCCAGACATCGGCTCGCAGACGTGGCGCCTACCAGTAGGACGTGCAGAACTTGTACTGGCGCTTGCCGTCGAACCTGTCCCACCAGCTGCAGGCGCGGAACCTGACGTCAGACCTCGACGTGCTGCGCAGCGCCTTGGTGTACCGCGAGTACTTGGAGTTGATGGTGACGGTCTGCTGGCCCCAGTTGTAGCCCCAGCTGTTGCCGTTGATCTGGATCTTCTGATAGCCCAGGTCGTAGTACCCGGTCGAGCGGTAGTAGACGGCGTACGCGTACAGGACGCCTCGGAACTTGCCGACCCGCAGCGACGCCCGGTGGTAGTCGTCGGGCGAGTACCACCGCGTCTTGTAGGTCACGGTGTAGACGCCGCTGAGGCAATTCTTGTGCACCCATTTCGCGGCGTACGTCGGGCAGCTCGCCGCCTGGGCGGAGTTCATGCCCACCACGCTGAACAGGCCGCCCGCGGCCAACGCCGCCGTGGTCACGCCGACGATCACACCGCGGCGAAGCCGGGTGCTCAGAAGCCGGCGCCAGCGCCCGGTAGGCGTGGCCGGCTGAGTTTGATCTTCCATGGTTCCTTCCCCGTCAGGGCTGTTGTCGCTGTCTCCGTGTGCGCCGTGATGGTGTCGTATCGACCTCTCATGGCACTAACGCCGCAGTAACACCAAATCGGACGCCGACACACCGGCTGATGGCATGTGAACGCGAGGGGATCAGCTCTCAGCAGGAAGAGGTACGCCGAGGCGCGGACTGGCGGTCCTCAGGACGCTTGACTCGAGAGCGGCGTCACCGCTGGCGGCTGCGCCGTCAGCCACTCGTGCAGGTTCTGGGGAATGCCCCCGGCAGCACTCGCCAGTGGTACATCAGCGGGAAGCCGTAGCCGGCAAGCCGGGCGGCGTGGGACATGCCGGAACCCTCGACAATCCCACGTGCGCGCACCTCGTTTCGCGATCTTCACACGCTTGGCGGCGAGGGTACCGAGTGTCAGAGATCCTGGGCGCACCGGTCGGCGCGGCGTGCGGCCAGCCAGTCGATCACTGACGGGTGGCGTGGGGTGTGGCTCTGGTGGAAGCTTGATGACCATGAGAGACGTCGAGCCGGTGTCGGGATGGTCCGGGGTGTTGTCTCGTCTGGACT
>WHSM01000246.1 GCA_009380105.1 Micromonosporaceae bacterium | reverse complement strand
GATGTGGAATCGTTTCGGCCGTCCGGTGATCGCCACCGAGTGGCACAACGAGGACGACACCTGGAACTTCCAGTGCATGCTCGCCGGCCGGTCAAGCGTCTGGAACTCGGTCTTCGCCTACACCGACGCGATGGTCCCGGGCTTCGGACTACGCGACGAGCACGGAAACCCCAAACCCTTCTACTACTCACTGCTGTCCGCGCCAGCGGACTGCCGGTGACCTCACCAAACGGCGCCACCGCTCCGCGAAGATTCTGCGCGGAGCGTTGGCACTGCTGCTGAAGCCGTGCTATTCGTGCCAGTAGGCGTCTTCGATCGATCCGTCCGGGCCGATCCACCACACCTCCATCGTCCCGGCTTTGCGACTCACGCAGGTGATGGCAGCGTTCTGCGCAGCCGAGCCGGGCGGTGCGAGTTCATACTGGCTCCAGGCCCCCCCGTCGAACCACGCGGCCTGCACCGAACCGCGCGGCGTGATCCACCAGACCTCCATGTGCCTGTCACCCCGCGACAGGCTGGTGAGCCCGCCGGTCATCGAGGCGCTGCCGTGGCCGGAGAGCTGGTACCGGCGCCAGGCATTTCCGTCGAACCACGCTGCTTCCACCGAGCCGCGCGGCGAGCGTCAGGCGAGCCTGTCGGGTTCTGATGGATCGACGGCGCCGAGCGCGCGTGGACCATCGATGGCGACCGCGCCGCAGCCCGTAACCGACCGCTGTCAGCCCAAGCGCCGCGACCAGAGCGGGCTCACCGCGGCGGCGCTGGGCGGGTGACGGGGACGACGGTGAGCAGTTTCTCCAGTCCTGTGAAGTCGTCAGGGTTGGTGGTGAACAGTGGCAGGTCTTCCGCGACGGCGATCGCGGCGATCATGAGGTCAGCTACTCTGCGGCGAGGCTTGCGGCCCGCGCTGACGATGGCTGCGCAGACTCTGCCGTAGATTCGGGCCGCCTCCGCGTCGAAGGGTATCGGGTCGAACTCGTTCTCAGCGCGCTGCAGCACGTCCAGCCGTCGGGCCCGCTCGGCGTGTTCGTCGTAGCCGCGCTGCTCGTCGTTTCCGCGCACCTCGTGAGGGCCGGCAGATAACTCCGCCAAGGTGATGGCGCTGATCGCCATCTCGGCTGGAAGCTCCTCTGGGTCGATCTGCTTGCGCAGGATCATGATGTTGGTGTCGAGCAACCCTCGCGCGTGGTCAACGGTCATAGGGGTCGCTCAGCTCCTGGTCAGCGGTGGCGTCCTGGTCGGCTCTGAAGGCGTCGAGGGAGAGCTCGGGCGCCCCGCGGGACATCGCCGCGAACTCGCTCCGCGGGACGAACCGCCGCCGCCGCAATGGGACCAACTCGCCGATCCGATGCCCGTCCCGAGTGACCGTGAACGCCTGCCCGCCTTGGACAGCATCCATGATCTCTTTGGATCGTCTGCGCAAATCGCGTTGGGTGATCTCAGGCTGTGCTGCCATGCCTTTGACTGTACGGCAGGGGAGCACCCTGTGCTATCAGGTAGCACAGCCAACCAGGGGCCCGGCGTCTCACATGGAGGGGAAGCGAAGCATCACACGGAGGCGTACGCCAGACTCGGCGCCCGCCGCACCAGCAGGCTGGCGCGCAGGTAGTACCACCACGTGACGCCGACCATCACCACGTAGCTGGCGAGGAAGACGTACAGCGCGGTGTTGATCGAACCGGTGGCCGCGATCGACATGCCGAAGCCGCGCGGGATCAGGAAGCCGCCGAACGCGCCGGCCGCCGAGGAGAAGCCGATCACCACGGCCCCGGTCAGCTTCGCCTTGGCCAGGTACGCCTCCGGGTCGGTGCCCTCGGTCTCGGCCTGCTTCAGCGCCTCCGCCCGGTAGATCGCCGGGATCATCCGGAACGTCGAGCCGTTGCCGATGCCGCTGGTGATGAACAGCGACAGGAACGCGCCGAGGAACAGGCCGAAGCTGTGCGCCCGCAGCGACGCCAGGATGCCGACCACGCCGAGCCCCATGATGGCGAAGTTCCACGCCGTGACCTTCGCGCCGCCGAGCTTGTCGGAAAGCCAGCCGCCGAACGGGCGGGAGATCGAGCCCACCAGCGGCCCGAGGAACGCTAGGTACGCCACGCCCAGCTCGGGGAACTGCGAGTTGAGCAGTAGCGGAAACGCCGCCGAGTAGCCGATGAACGAGCCGAAGGTGCCGATGTAGAGGACCGACATCACCCAGTTGTGCTTGTTGAACAGCGCGGGGATCTGCTCCTTCAGCGTGGCCCGGGACACCGTGAGGTTGTCCATGAACAGCCACGAGCAGGCGATCGCCAGTATCACCGGGATCAGCCACAGCATCGGCGCGTTGTGCAGGTAGAGACCCGGGGCCTGGGCCGCGCCGAGGATCCCGATGCCGATCACCAGCGGCGCCATGAACTGCACCACCGAGACGCCGATGTTGCCGCCGGCCGCGTTCAGGCCGAGCGCGAAGCCCTTGTGCCGCTCCGGATAGAAGTACGAGATGTTGGCCATGCTGGAGGCGAAGTTGCCGCCGCCGAAGCCCGCGCTCGCGGCCGCGAGCAGGAACATCCAGTACGGGGTGGCGGGGTTCGTCAAGCAGTACGCCATCATCCCGATCGGGATCAGCAGCAGCGCCGCGGAGACGGTGGTCCAGTTCCGGCCGCCGAACGCGCCGACCGCGGCCGTGTACGGGATGCGCATGAACGAGCCGACCAGGTTCGGCACCGCCGCGAGCCAGAAGAGCTGGTCGAGGGAGAAGTCGAAGCCGGCGGCCGGCAGGCTGACCGTGACGATGCTCCACAGCAGCCACACGGAGAACCCGATGTGCTCGGTGAAGATCGAGTAGATCAGGTTACGCCGGGCGATCTTCTTCCCGGCAGCCTGCCAGAACGTTTCGTCCTCCGGGTTCCACTGGTCGATCCAGCGGCCCTTTCCTAGCGACATCGCGGTCACGGTGGTCCTCCCACTCAGGCTCCGGTCGGGCTCCTCAGGTCGATCAGGCGTCGGGCGTTCTGCCGCGAGACGGGGCCGCCCTGCGCCCGCAGCGCGGCCTTTGCTTGATCAATTCGCGGCCCCGTGCGCCGAGCCCGTAGCGAAAGCTAGGAACGACGTGTTTCCGAGGTGTGTCGTCGCTGTGTCGCAGGCCGTGAACTCGGACTCACCTGTGACTGGAGTACGCTGTGAGCTGGCGTAGACGGCCCGCGATGGCTTTCCGGGGCCCGCTTTGACCCTGCGCCGAATGGGCCGGTATCGTTGTTTGCTGCTGTGCGTGCACACTCGGCGCTTCTGTCGTACGCCGCGCAGAGCTCAGAGCATCCAACACGAGATGAGACAAGGTAGACCTGTGCGTACGTACAGCCCCAAGCCGGGCGAGATCTCGCGCCGCTGGCACGTCATCGACGCGTCCGATGTGGTGCTGGGCCGGCTCGCGACCCACGTGGCGAAGCTGCTGCGCGGCAAGCACAAGCCGATCTTCGCCCCGCACGTCGACACCGGCGACTTCGTGATCATCGTGAACGCGTCGAAGGTCGCTCTCACCGGCAACAAGCGCGCGCAGAAGGTCGCCTACCGCCACTCCGGCTACCCGGGTGGTCTGAAGCAGACCGGGTACGAGGAGCTGCTCAGCAAGCGCCCGGATCGCGCCGTGGAGATCGCGGTGCGCGGCATGCTGCCGAAGAACAAGCTCGGCCGCCAGATCCTCAAGAAGCTGAAGGTGTACGCGGGGCCCGACCACCCACACGCCGCGCAGCAGCCAGAGCCGTTCGAGATCACGCAGGTCGCGCAGTGACTCAGGAGCCAGGAGAGACGACCCCGAACATGGAGAACACCGACGCCACCACGCCGGCCGAGGCTGAGGCCACGCCGGCTGAGGCCGCTGCCGCCGCGACTCCCGCTGACGCCACGCCCGTCGCCGACGCGACTCCCGCGACTCCCGCTGACGCGACTCCCGCCGAGCCCGCTGACGCCACACCCGCCGAACCCGCCGCCACCGACGCTGACGCCGCGCCGGCTGAGGCCGCCGCTGAGGCCACGCCGGCTGAGGCCGCTGCCGCCGCGACTCCCGCCGCTGCCGCTGACGCCATGCCCACCGAGCCCGCCGCCGCTGAGGCCACGCCACCTGCCGTCCCGACCCCCGCGCCGCCTGCCGCTGTCACCCCGAAGCGCACCAGCCGGCGCAAGTCCTCCGGTGAGCGGCCCGTGCAGACTGTGGGTCGGCGCAAGGAGGCGATCGTCCGGGTTCGGCTGCTCCCTGGCACCGGCAACTTCAAGCTGAACAACCGCGACATCGCCGACTACTTCCCGAGCAAGCTGCACCAGCAGGTCGTCAAGGAGCCGCTGGTCACCACCGAGAAGCTCGAGGCGTACGACGTGTTCGCCAACCTCCGCGGCGGCGGCATCACCGGCCAGGCTGGCGCGCTGCGCATGGCGATCGCCCGGGCCCTGATCGAGCTGGATCCGGACAGCCGTCCGGCGCTCAAGAAGGCCGGCTTCCTCACCCGGGACTCCCGGGAGACGGAGCGCAAGAAGTACGGCCTCAAGAAGGCCCGCAAGGCCCCCCAGTACTCCAAGCGCTGATTTACGCACGACGAACGGCCGGGCGGCTGTGGCCGCCCGGCCGTTCGCTGCGCGCTGCCCCACCGTGCCTTTCTGGCGATCTTGGACAGTTGTGGTCGCTATAGCGACCCTCAGGGTCCGAGATCCGTCAGTGGAGGGGATCGAGTCGGGTCACCGATCCGGGGCGAACGTGTGAATATGGGACGGACGACGAGGGTGGTGTGGCGATGGGCGGTCGGCTGTTCGGCACCGACGGCGTACGCGGCAGGGCTAACGCTGACCTGACTCCGGAGCTGGCGCTCGCGGTGGCGGTGGCGGCGGCCCACGTGCTTTCCGAACGGGACGCCTCGCACCGTACCCTCGCGGTGGTGGGCCGTGACCCCCGCGCCAGCGGGGAGATGCTCGAGGCGGCCGTGGTGGCGGGCCTGACCAGCGCTGGCGCCGACGTGCTACGTGCCGGCGTGCTCCCGACCCCGGGTGTGGCGCACCTCGTCGGGGACGCTGGCGCTGACCTCGGCGTGATGCTCTCGGCCAGCCACAACCCGATGCCCGACAACGGGATCAAGATTTTCGCGGCCGGCGGCCACAAGCTCCCCGACGACATCGAGGACGCGATCGAGCGGGCCGTCACCGAATCCTGGGCCCGCCCCACCGGCCCCGGGGTCGGTCGGGTGCGGGACCTCGCCGACGCTCAGCAGCGGTACCTCGACCACCTGGTCGGCACGGTGCCCAATCGACTGGACGGGCTGCGGGTCGTCGTCGACTGCGCCCACGGCGCCGCGTCGGAGGTCGCGCCGGAGGCGTACCGCCGCATGGGCGCCGACGTGATCGCCATCCACGCGGAGCCCGATGGCCTGAACATCAACGACGGCTGCGGCTCCACCCACACCGAGACATTGCGCAAGACGGTCGTCCGCCATGGCGCGGACGTCGGGATCGCGCACGACGGGGACGCCGACCGGTGCTTCGCGGTCGCGGCCGACGGCTCAGACGTCGACGGCGATCAGATCATGGCGATCCTGGCCATCGCCGCCAAGCGGGCCGGCACGCTGGCCGAGGACACGCTCGTGGCGACCGTGATGAGCAACCTGGGGCTGCACATCGCGATGCGGGAGCACGGTATCTCGCTGGTCACCACGGCGGTCGGGGACCGGTACGTGCTGGACGAGCTGCGCGCGAAGCGGCTCTCGCTCGGCGGTGAGCAGAGCGGGCACGTGGTGATGCCGGCGTACGCGACGACCGGCGACGGCGTGCTGACCGCGCTGCATCTGCTCGCCCGCCTCGCGGCGACCGGCGAGCCGCTGGCGGAGTTGGCTTCCGTGGTGCGCCGGCTGCCGCAGGTGCTGATGAACGTCGCCGTGACCGACAGGCGCGCCGCGGTGTCGGGGCCCGACGTCGTGGCCGCCGTCGCCGCAGCCGAGGCGGAGCTCGGCGACACCGGCCGGGTGCTGCTGCGCCCGTCCGGCACCGAGCCGCTGGTCCGCGTCATGGTGGAGGCGGCCACCGAAGAGCAGGCCAACACGGTAGCCAGCCAAATCGCGGACGCGGTCAGGCGCACCAGCCCAGCCTGATTGAGCACCACGCCGGGCAGTTCGCCACGGTGGAGTCGAACAACGCGGAGGTCTCCGGTGCCTCAGGATTGTCGGGGTTCGGCGCCTTTGGGCTACTCGCCGGTAGTCATGCGGGTGATTGGCAGGGTGGGGGGCTTGTCGCAGGTAGTGAGCTCGGGGGAAGATCGGCTTGCGCTGCCTGGGGAGGCTTTCTGATCAGGCGGCGTGTGCCACCCCTCATCAGAAGGAGCCCGACAAGTGAAAATGCGTGCGCTCGTGGTTGTGGCGGCGCTGGCGATCTCCGTCAGCGGCGCGGCCGTGGCCTCGGCCTCAACCTCGGCGGCCAGCCCCTCGCTGGCCCCGATATCAGACCCTCTCACCGGCGCCCTCGGCAAGCTGACCGGCGGCGGCAAGACGAGCGTGATGGTGCATGGCACGGACGCTGGCGCCGCGCGCGCCGCCGCCTCGGACGCCGGCATGAAGGTGATCACCTCGTGGCGCAAGGTCGGGATCGTGGTCGCGCACGGCACCGCGTCCCAGATCCAGGCGGTTCGCGGCGCTGACGGCGTCCGCTACGTCGAAGGCAACCAGAAGATCAAG
>WHSM01000392.1 GCA_009380105.1 Micromonosporaceae bacterium | reverse complement strand
CCGATTCCTCCGCCAGCGGCCTGCCGCGCCGGCGCCCGGAGGACGCATAATCGACAGCACACCATGGAAGGGAGCGTCAGGCGTGGGCTCGCCGCATCCGGGACCGCCCAGACAGACAGACCGGCTGCCGTCCGACGCCGCGCTGGACACCGACCAGCTGCGGCAGTTGATCCGGGACGGTCGCGTCAGCGACGTTCCCCGCCACGCCGGCCGCGTCATCGACACGTCCGCCGACCCGTACGAGGTCGCGCGTGCCCATCTCATGAAGCTCGGCGCGCTCATCATCCTCGGCCGCACCGGCGAGTGCCCCGCTGTGGTGGACCGCGCCAACGCCGCGCTCCAACGCCAGCCCGACCCGGCGCTGCTCGGAGAGTTCCACGCGCTGGCCGGGTTCGTGGCGCACATCGAAGGCTCCCTCGACCGGTGTGTGATGCACCTGGTCAGCGCCGGTCGGGTGCTGCAGACCGTGGAACGGCTGGACATCACCGCCGCCGACGCCTGGTGCGACCTGGCGATCGCCTACTCATGGGTGGGCTTCCACGAGCAGGCCACTGACGCGGCACGCCGCGGCCTGCGGATCGCCGAGGACAGCGGGCTGAGCGTCATCGAGCACATCTCCACCGAGATCGGGGTGCGCTCCGCCGTCTCGTACGACCATCGCGGCGACTCCGAGCGTTGCCGCGCCGAGCTGGCGGACCTGTTGCACGACACGTCCCGCGTCCTTGCCAATCTCGGTGGGTTGGCGGCGCTGCGGCCCGACCAGCTCCCCTACATGGAGTACGCCGCCGCCCGGCTCGCCGCGATGGGGCACGCCGACGCGGCCCTGCCGGTGACCCGGTCCGGCGGCCGCAGCATCAGGATCCCGGACGCCATGGAGCTGAGCGAGCTGTCCGCCGTGTGCCGCGCGATCGCCGAACGCCGCACCGACGAAGCGCTGCGCCGCCTGGACCGCGTCACGGTCGACCCCCGCACGCTCGGCGCCGCGGAGGTGCACCGACTCCGCGCCCTGGCCCACGCCGCGGCCAGCGACCACGTCGCGGCGGACGCCGCCGACCGGGCGGCGTTCCGGGTGGCCTCGGCCGACCTGGAGCGGGTGCGGGCGCTGTTCGTCGACGGGATCGCGGTGCGGATCGACCACGAAGAGCTGCGCCGCACCGTCGGCCGGTACGCCGGCGAGGCCCTCTCCGACCCGCTTACCGGGCTGCCGAACCGGCGGCATCTGGAGCAGCGGGTGGAGGCGATCTCCCGCACCCGGGAGCAGGCTGTGCTCGGAATCATCGACCTGGACGACTTCAAGGCGGTCAACACGGTGCACGGCCACCTCACCGGGGACCTGGTGCTGCAACGTGTGGCCGGCGCGCTGATCCGGGTGTTGCGGCGCCGCGACTTCCTGGCCCGGTACGGCGGTGACGAATTCGTGGTGATCCTGCCGTCCGCCACCCGCGCCGAGGCCGAGATCATCGGCGCGCGCCTGGCCGACGCGGTGCGCGGCGAGGACTGGGAGTCCCTGGCGCCCGGCACACCAGTGTCGGCGAGCATCGGCTGGGCCGAGCTGCACGAGTCCACCGACCTGATCGACGCGTTCCGCAAAGCCGACCGCGAAATGTTCGGCGCCAAAAAGTCCGCCAAGATCTCAGGCGGCTAGCACTCGATGACGTTTACCGCCAAGCCGCCGCGGGCGGTCTCCTTGTACTTGACCTTCATGTCGGCTCCGGTCTCACGCATCGTCTTGATCACCTTGTCCAGCGACACGAAGTGCTGGCCGCTGCCGCGCAAGGCGAGCCGGGCCGCCGTGATGGCCTTGATGCTGGCCACCGCGTTGCGTTCGATGCAGGGGATCTGCACCAGGCCGCCGACCGGGTCGCAGGTCAGGCCGAGGTTGTGCTCCATGCCGATCTCGGCGGCGTTCTCCACCTGGTGCGGGTTGCCGCCCTGCACCTCCGCCAGGCCGGCCGCCGCCATCGAGCACGCCGAGCCGACCTCGCCCTGGCAGCCCACTTCCGCTCCGGAGATCGACGCGTTCTCCTTGAACAGCACCCCGATCGCGCCGGCCGTGAGCAGGAACCGCACCACGCCGTCGTCACTGGCGCCGGGCACGAACCGGGCGTAGTAGTGCAGCACGGCGGGGATGATGCCGGCGGCGCCGTTCGTCGGCGCGGTGACCACACGCCCCCCGGCGGCGTTCTCCTCGTTCACGGCGAGCGCGAACAGGGTCACCCAGTCCATCACCCGCAACGGATCGGTGGCGTAGTGCTCCTCGGCCATCGTCCGGTACAGCTGCGCCGCGCGGCGTTGCACCTTCAGCCCGCCCGGCAGCGTGCCCTCGACCTCGCACCCGCGCCGCACGCACTCCTGCATCACCGACCAGATCCGCAGCAGTCCGGCGCGCACCTCCGACTCGGGGCGCCACGCGGTCTCGTTGACGAGCATCAACTCCGAGATCGGCAACCCGGTCTCGTCCGACCAGCGCAGCAACTCCGCGGCGGTGCGGAACGGGTACCGCACCGGGGTGTCGTCGGCCTTGATCCGGTCGGCGCCGGCGGCCTTCTCGTCGACCACGAACCCACCGCCGACGGAGTAGTAGGTGCGCTCCCGGATCGGGTTGCCGGCCTGGTCAAAAGCAGTGAAGACCATTCCATTCGGGTGGTACGGCAACGAACGGCGCCGGTGCATCACCAGATCCTGATCCGGGTCGAAGGCGACCTCGTGACTGCCCAGCAGCGCCAGGCTGCGCCGCTCCCGGATCGCGGCGACCCGCTCGGCCGTCGAGTTCGTGTCGACGGTCTCGGGATCCTCACCGGCGAGGCCCAGCAGCACTGCCTTCTCGCTGCCGTGGCCGTGCCCGGTGGCGCCGAGAGAGCCGTACAGCTCGGCCTTGACCCGGGCCGTCTCGGCGAGCGTCCCGTCGGCTTTGAGTCCGGCGACGAACAGCCGGGCAGCCCGCATCGGCCCCACGGTATGCGAGCTGGACGGCCCGATACCGATCTTGAACAGATCGAAGACGCTGATCAACGCGCACGCACCCCTTTGTGAGCCCCCGCTCGGCGAAGCGTACGTCCTGGTCAGGCGTACCGGCGAGTCACGAGACCCGCGCCCATGACCGACAACAGTTCCCGAGCAAGTCTGGCGCGAACCGGTGCGGATGAGAACAGCTTCCGGGGAAGGTTATTGATCTAGGGGTGGTACAAACGGGGGTGTGGTCGAATGGATCCGGCTCTGGTTCGCGCCCCAGCGGCTGCGGCACATCGGCCGCACGCCCGACTACCGGTTCTCGTTGGCGAACGAGCGCACCTTCCTCGCCTGGATCCGCACTGCGTTGGCGCTGGTCGGCGGCGGCCTCGCGGTCCTGCAGTTCCTGACCGCCGCGTACCTGCGCGAGGGGATCGCGATAGTGCTCATTGCGCTCGGCGCGCTCATCGCGCTACGGGCGGTCAACCACTGGGTCCGCAACGAGGTCGCGATGCGCCGGGGCGAGGATCTGCCGGAGAGCCGGTTCCCGGCCACGCTCGCGCTCAGCATCGCGCTCGGCGCCGGAGCCGTGCTCGGCATCGTCGCAATCGGCGGACTCAGGTGAGCGCAGCGCGCGACCAGCGCGGGGTCACGAGCGTCGGAGACCCGCGATGAGTGGCGGGCGGGACCTGCCGCCGCCCCCGACGCTGCCGCCGCGCGGGGCGCAGTGGGAGCGGACCCGGTTCGCGTGGCGGCGCACGGTCCTCACCGGCGTGGTGGTGGCGCTGCTCGCGCTGCGTCAGGCGCTGCTCGCCGACCCGGCGTGGGCGCGCGGGCTCGCGGTCGTCGTGGTTCTGCTGGCCTGGCTCGCCGCGCTGGTGCTCGGGCACCGCCGGGTCGCCGCCCTCGGCCGCGGCGAGCAGGAGCCGGGCCGGGCGGCGTCGCAGCTCGCGATGATCACGCTGGTCTTCGCCACGCTTGGCCTCGCGCTCCTCGCCACCTGACCACGCGGCCGCGGGGCTCGGCGGTGCTCGCGGCCACCGTCACCATCCGCTTCGCACTCCTCGGCCCAGCTAGCCGCCGCAACCGATGCCCCCGGCTGCGCCGGCGTTCCACGTGCGGACAAATTCGTTCCATGTGAGTTTGGGTAGGGTCTTGTCGTTGCAACCAGATCGCTCAGCGGGACTGGGGACCACCCAGTCGTAGGTGATTT
>WHSM01000519.1 GCA_009380105.1 Micromonosporaceae bacterium | reverse complement strand
GGTTGGGCGGGAGTGTTCGGTATGGCCACGCTTCCTGAGGCACGTGGGAAAGGCGCGGCCCGCGATGTGCTCGCCGCGGTTGCCGACTGGGCCGGCGCGCACCGGGCCGACCGCATGTATCTCCAGGTGGAGCGCGACAACATCCCGGCTCTCCGGCTGTACGAGCGAACGGGCTTCAGCGAAATATGCGGTTACCACTACCGCACCGCAGGGTGAGCCTCACCTCGAACCACGCCAAGATCATCCCCGGTCACGCCACCAGCGCTCTCCAGGTGGGCGGCTCGACCACGCCGCTGGCGGTCAGGCCGTGCCGGGCCTGGAACTCCCGCACGCTGCGGTCGGTGCCCGGTCCGAACTGCCCGTCGACCGCCGTGGTGAAGCCCTGGTAGTGGAGTTGGCGCTGCACCGCCCGCACCCCCTCGCCGGCGCTGCCGCGGCGGAGCGCGAGGATCAGCTCCTGCCAGGTCTCTTGGCGCACGACTCCGTCGGCGTTGAGGGCCGCGTCGGTCTGGAAGGCCTTGACGGCGTTCTCGGTGATGGGGCCGAACCCCCCGTCGGCGGCGATCCCGGCGCCGTGGTGACGCAGCAGATGCTGCACGGTGCGGACGCGTTCGCCGCCGTCGCCGCGGATCACGGTGGGCCAGCGCAGCGGCGGCGGTGACTGGCCGAGCCTGTCGGCGACGTCCCGGCGTAGCTGGGGGAGCATGCCGTAGAGGACGTTTCCGGGGCACTGGGTTGACATGAAGTCGCGGTGCCCGAAGATCCTGGCGGGCTCGACGTCGTACTGGTGGCAGGTGTACGCGCAGAAGTCCACAAGCGACTCGTAGAGCGTGTCGGTCGGCGCGACCGACACGTAGGCGCCCTCGTTCTCGATGCCGATCGAGGAGCCGTTGGCCGGTCCCGCGTGCGCGCCGTGCACGAAGCTGACACCGCCGCGAAGCGTCTCCAGGCTGCGGTGCCGTCCCTCGGTGATGTGGCCGCCGCGGCTGATCGTGAAGTTCTGACCGGTGTCGATCCACCCGTTGTGGTCCATGTGCCAGTTCTGGATGGCCCGGGAGAGGGTGTACGCCCAGTCGAGGGACAGATCATCCCGGTTGCCGGTCGCGGTGTGGTGCACGATGATCTTGTCCGGCCGGTGGTCCCGGACTGTGACCGCGGTGCGCGACGGCCGGGCGTTCCACGCGTCAGTGCCGTGGATCGTCGGCGACGGCACGGCCGCGTGCGCCGGTGATCTGGCGGACAGGTTCACACCGCCGGCCGCGACGCCGACGCCGAGCAGGACGGCACCCCGCATCACATTTCGCCGGGTGACAGAGCGTCCGGACATGAGCCCTCCCCTTTTCGTGAACGACCAGCGTACGAAGGGATTGTTCACTCCGTGGCATCAAGTTGCAATCTTCCTCCACCGCCAGGTTGGCCGAGTGGCGTCCTGATCGTGATCATGCGTTGGGCGTTGTGCCGCGTGGTTCGCGCCCGCTCGCGGCGGCAGAGCGCCCATCGCGTGATCAACCGGCGGCGACCATCTGGTCCTGAGCGTGAACGACAGGCTCAGCATTACTGTATGGAAATCTGCCTATACCATCAGTATTCGGCAACTGTCTCCGTCGATGTCGTCGCGGCATGACCTGAGACAACACTTGGGCACCGCCGTCGGTCGGGCATCGGACGGTGATCGTCCCCGTCGTCCCGATCACCTACCTCGGCGCGCTGTGCTGGGGGCTCGGCATCTGCGTGGTCTTTCCAGCCGCGCTGAGCGCCAGCGGGCGGGTGTCCCGGACGAGCGACGGGGTCGCCGCCATTACGACTGCGGGCTACAGCGCGAGCCTCCTCGGTCCGCCGTTCATCGGCACACTTGCGCACGTCATCGGTCTGGGTCCCGCCCTGCTGCTCCTGCTCGTACTGGCCGGGCTGCTGGTGGCGCTTGCGCCGTCACTCGATCACGCGACGACTGACCCGGCCCCGTTGATCCCGTGTCCTGACGGCGCGGATGCGCTAGTCGGGGTCTGGTCGGGCGGCGTGCGAGCCACTCGTATGTCGCGTTCTCGAGGGCACCGACCCGTGCGGTTCCACCGCGCCGTGCAACCGCCGTCCAGGCCCAGGCGCCGGACCGCTTCCTCCACCGTCAAGCCTCGAGGAACCCCCTTGAGGAACCGCCGCCAGCGTTTTCGGTCCTGCTGCCATGCCTCGAGGTACGCCGCACACGATTCCGCCGCGATGTGGTGAAGCCTCCCACGTGCCGCCTTGAGCGACCGCAACATGCGATCCCGTTGCCCTGGATCCACATCGAGTTTGAGGGTGCGTCGGATGATGTCGTCGATCAGCGCGGCGCGCGTCTTGAGGTATCGCCGCCAGTACGTCCTGTCGGCCTGCTGCAGCGTCCGACCTTGATCGAGGAGCTTGAAGATGCCCTCGGCCAGGTCGTCGCCGAACTCCTCGACACGCGCCCGCTCCGGGTCGGCGAAGGGGTCGTACGGCTGTTGGTCGGCTTTCCCGATCAACGCGACGCGCCGCAACGTGGAGTCACTGAGAAGGAAGAACCAGTCCTCGTTGTAGATGTCCGGGAAGAAGGAGTCGATGCGGTCCGTCGGCACCGCGAGAGCGCCCCCGCCGACGAAGGTCTCCTGCCAACCGCCGGCATCCCGGTGCGCATGGCAGACCACCGAGTTGTCAGGGTAGCCGCCGATCTCGAGGCCCACG
>WHSM01000371.1 GCA_009380105.1 Micromonosporaceae bacterium | reverse complement strand
TCGGCCCCGCCCGTGGGGCTCCAGCCTAACGTCGGCGTTCCGCGTGGTTCTGCTGCCAGTCACCAGCAGATCCGGCAGCACGCTGACAGCACGGATCAACTCCTCGTCCTTTCGAACAGCAGCCGGTTGCCGGCCTCGTAGGTAACGGTCGTCGGAGATCACCGGCTCCCCGACAACATCACTGATCTGCTCGGCGGTGGCGCCCTCTGAGAAGGCGTGGACCGTGTCCCAGGTCCAGTCGGTGAGATCACGGAGCGAGGCGCTCTCACTGAGCAGCAACGACCGGCATTACCCGGCCGGGCCGGGCGAGATACCCGGCGATGCGCATACCTCTGCTCGGGGCCTTGGCGCAGCACCCGGCGATCCTGAGCCAGCGCGTGCCGGCCGACAAGGAGTGGCATGACCCACTCAATCTAGTCACGTTGTGTAGTTGAAATTTGACCAGTCCAGCATGGACCGGCACATATGAAAGTGCGTATCATCCTCGCGTATTGTGCAAAAGCAGGTGCTGATGCACGTGCAGCAGCCCCGAGGGGTGATGCGGAGGGAGCGCCGGAACTGTACGCCTAGACTCATCGCGACGAACGTAATCGCTGGTCAGCAAGAGGCTTGGGAAGGTTCTCACCGTAGCCTCGGCCCATTCTGGGACGGCGAGAGACACCGCCACGGTGACCGCGCCGTCCTTGCACTTCCGTCAAGACTCGAGCCAGCGACGCTTCTTGGAGGGACTCAGATGCATCAGACATACAACGGCATGCCTGCCGGAGAACTACTGAGCGTTGCCTGGCAGAAAAGCCGCCGCAGTAACCCGAATGGAAACTGTGTCGAGATCGCCGCGCTGCCGGACAGCGGAGGGATCGCGGTCAGAAACTCTCGGGACCCCGACGGCCCGGCGCTGATCTACACATCGGACGAGATCGCCGCGTTCGTCCTGGGGGCGAGGGACGGCGACTTCGACAACCTCATCGCCTGAAGGTCGCAGACTCCATGAATGTTGCGAAGGCCGGGGACGAGCCCTCCGTGGCGGGCATGTGCGACGCCACCTCGGCGGCACGGCCAACAGCGCGGCAGATCGGGTGGCTAGCTGCCGGGGCGGCGCCTTGGTCTAGGTTGTATGACGACGCCGAACGCCGCGTACGAACAAGAACAGAGAGGCAACCCCGTGCCAGACAATCCGCCTTCCGCCGGCCAGGAGCGGCCGAAGCTCGACAGCACCGTGCCACAGTCAGCTCGGGTCTGGAACTACTGGCTGGGCGGTAAGGACAACTTCGCCATCGACCGCGAGATCGGTAATCAAATCCGCGAGATGAACCCGCACATCGCGGAGATCGCTGTTGCGCAACGGGCGTTTCTCGTCCGCACGGTGACGTATCTGACTCGTGAGGTGGGGATCCGCCAGTTCCTAGACGTTGGCACCGGTCTGCCCACTGCCAACAACACCCACGAGGTTGCCCAGTCGGTGGCGCCCGAGTCGCGCATCGTGTATGTCGACCATGACCCGATGGTGCTGGCCCACGCTCGCGCGCTGCTGGTGGGCACGCCCCAGGGCGCCACCGACTACATCGATGCCGACCTGCGCGAACCTGACACAGTCCTGCCGAAGGCCGCGGAGACCCTGGACTTCACCCAGCCCGTCGCCCTCGTCCTGTTGGGGATCACGGGCCACCTCACCGCCGATGACGAGGCGTATGCCATCGTGCGTCGGCTGCTTGCGGCACTGCCCTCAGGGAGCTATCTCGTCTTGTGCGACGACACCAACGTCATCCATCCCGAGGCGATGGATGAGATGGTGCGACAGTGGAACGACAGCGGTGAGAACCCGCGTGTCAACCGCACCCCGGGGGGGCTTGAGCATTTCTTCGACGGTCTGGAGCTCTTGGAGCCGGGCGTGGTGTCGGTGACCCGCTGGCGGCCCGACCCCGCCGAGACCGGTGAGATCCCAGAGGTAGACGATTTTGGCGGGGTGGGCCGCAAGCCCTGACGCGCGATCAGACGCCGGTGACAGGACTCACCTGAACGCCGCACTGAGCGGGCGGCTGGCCGCCCAGCGGGCCGGAGCGGATTTTGACCCCGACGCCCCGACGCTGGCGGGCCACAACCATCTTCGCTCAGCTCGGTGATGCGTCGAGGTCTCGGAGAATCTCGCCGAGGATCTCCGGTGTGCTACCCGGGGTTTCGGCCTCGACACAGAGGCGATCCATCGCGGCGGCGTACTGGTCCACGTCCTCTCGTTTGTCGAGATACAACGCGCTGGTGAGGTGCTCGATGTAGACCACGTCCGGCAGGTCCTGGTCGCCAAAGCGCAGCATGGTAAAAGCCCCACCGGCGGCAGCGTGGCCGCCGACGCCGAACGGAACGACCTGGAGCCTGACGCTGGGCAGCTTGGTGGCCTCGATCAGGGACGCGATCTGGGCGCGCATCACCTCGGGGCCGCCGATCGGTCGCCGCAACGCGGCCTCGTCAACCACCGCCCACAGCCGCGGAGCCTCGGACCGGGTGAGCAACTCCTGACGAGCCATGCGCAGGTCGACTCTGCGGTCGATCTCCTCTGCGCGCGCACGCCCGTGGCCGAGCCGGACCACGGCGCGAGCATAATCGCGGGTCTGCAGCAGGCCGGGGATGAACTGCACCTCATAGGTTCGGAGGAGCGCCGTGGAGGCCTCCAGATCCAGATAGGACTGGAACCAGGTCGGCAGCAGGTCGCCGTAGGTGTGCCACCACCCGGGCGTGTTGGCCTGGCGGGCCAGGGTCAGCAGCGCGGCGCGTTGGTCCTCATCGACAACGCCGTAGAGGGTGAGCAGGTCGGCCACGTCGCGCTCTTTGAAGCCGACCCGGCCTAGCTCCATACGGCTGATCTTGGATTCGGAGGCGCGAATCTCCCATCCGGCCTTCTCACGACTGACGCCCTTGGCCTCGCGTAGCCGGCGAAGATGAGCACCGAGCAGCATGCGGCGCACCGTCGGACCGGCGATCGACCCGCCGTCGTGTGGAGCCGTCGTCACGTGCTGGCCTCCGAGTGCTCGACTCCGGCCGGGGTGGCCGCTCCCTTCCCGCGGGTAAGCATGCCACAGCCGCAGCGTGAGGTGGACAAGGCCAAAGCCGGACCCCCGTCCTCTCCCGGAACCGACCCAGAGGCGCGCGGCCCACTGCGGCGTGGCCATATGCACGTGCATGTGCCCCTTGCGCCTGCACGGTACGAGCCGCCACCATGGACGTGTGCCGCTATTCGCGCCTTGTGAATTCGGTTTTCTGATCGGGATGGGACATTGACCGCACATCAAGCCGGGGATCGGCCGACCAGCATCGTGCAGCCGGACCCCGCGTCTGCGGGCGGGGCTCATAGCCCGCTGTTGGCGCCGGCGCAACGCCGAGGGCATGCCACGACCGGAAACCGCGCCACCCTGGAACCGGTCTTCACTGCCGCTGACGCCCGCCTGGAGTTGTCCTGGCCGGCAGGTCAGAGCGGGGTGGTCGTCATCGTTGACGCCGCGGCGCTATGGCTCGCCGCGCACTCGCCAGCGGTGGAGGCCGCTGCGGCGGCGTCCTGGCCCCAAGTGACCGCGGTGACCCTGGTCACCCCGGGCGCCGACCCAGCGCGGGTCGGTCTGGCCGCGCGGCTCGCCGCACACCTGACCACTGTGCGGCGCGGGCGGCCCGACCCAGCCGACGCGTTCATCACCGCGGCCGACCGCCCCACGCCACCGGAGGGGTGGGTGCGGCTACCTCACCTGGTCACTGTGGTCACTCCAGAGCCTGTTGACGAGATTGTGTGGGAGATCCTCCCCCACGAGCAGGCGCAACGCTGGTTCGGCCGCCGTCTGGGCCGCCGCGGTTTCATCGAGTCACACCTGCCGGCCCTGCTGCGGCTGCGACAGGAGATGCGCTCCGGGTGGCTGGCCTACACGCCAACCGGACGCGCGCTGGCTGAGGTGCTGCACGGCCGCGAACTGTCCACCACGTTCGCGCACGACCACAGCCGGCTCGTCTCACGGGCCCTGCGAGAACTCGCCGGCGCCGAAGCCCGCGCCGCGAAGACTCCCTGGACCGCCGCGCGAATCGGCCACGCGGGCCCGGTGACCACCAGCGGGGGCGTTCACCAATGACGACAATGCAGATCCTGCGAGCGGAAAGCGGCGACATCCACATCCTCGCCGATCTCCTCGGCGAGGCGAGTCACACCCTCGCCCCGGCACAGTGGCTGGTCCTCAACCCCATCCACCGGGCCGTCGTCCTGCCCGCCTACATGCGCATCCACCTCGAGCACGCCATGACGTTCGGCCAGGTCCACATCACCACGGACCGATCCGCCGTCGCCGTCTGGTTGCCCCATGACCG
>WHSM01000201.1 GCA_009380105.1 Micromonosporaceae bacterium | reverse complement strand
TTCCGGACGATCGACAGGCTGCCCGAGCGACCCACGCCGGACCAGGCGCGCGGCACGCTGGTGCACGCGGTGCTGGAGCGGCTGTTCGACGCGCCCGCCGCCGACCGGACCTTGGAGCACGCCGCGGCCGGCCTGCAGCCGGAGTGGCTCCGGCTGCAGGCCGAGCAGCCGGAGCTGGCCGGCCTCTTCGAGGCGCCGGACGCCGCCGCGGACTGGCTGGCCTCCGCGCGGGAGCTGCTGGCGGGTTACTTCACCGTCGAGGATCCGCAGCGGCTGGAGCCGGCCGAGCGGGAGTCGCTGGTCGAGACGACAGTCGCCGACCAGCTGCGGCTGCGCGGCATCATCGACCGTCTGGACATCTCGCCAGCCGGCGACATCCGGGTGGTCGACTACAAGACCGGGGGCGCGCCCCGGGAGGCGTTCGAGGCGCGCGCCCTGTTCCAGCTCAAGTTCTACGCGCTGGTGCTGTGGCGCGCCCGGGGCACGGTTCCGCGGGTGCTGCGGCTGGTCTACCTGGCCGACCGGCAGGTCTGCGACTACACCCCGGATGTCGATGAGCTGCGTCGGTTCGAGCGGACGCTGGTGGCCCTCTGGCAGGCGATCGAGCGCGCGGTCGAGCGCCGCGACTTCCGGCCCACCCCGAGCCGGCTCTGTGACTGGTGCAGCCATCAGGCGCTGTGCCCGGCGTACGGGGGCGAGCCACCGCCGTACCCGGAGAAGCCGGCGCCGGTCTCAGCCGGGCTTCCTCCTCAGGGTGGAGCGCAGGATCAGTCGGGATGACGATCACCGCGCGAGCCGCGGCGATACCGTGAAGTTCGTGCAGCTGTCCTGGAGGTCCGCCGACCTCGTCTCGTGGCTGCGGGCACGCCCGCTCGCCAGCGACGCGCTCCTCGCCGCCGCCTTCGTCACCGCGACCATGATCGTCTGGCTGGCCACGCCGCGCGAGGTGTGGCCGGCGTCGTTCGGATCGACGCTGGCGGGGTCGACGCTGGCGCTCGCGCCGATCGCGATCCGGAGGCGCTGGTTGTGGGCCGCGGTGGCGCTCACCGCCGCGGTGAACGTGATCGCCCCGCTGCTGGGGACGTCGACCGGCCCTGAGGGTCTGGGGCTGGTGGTGGTCGCGTACACGGTCGCCGCATGGCTGCCGTTGCGCGGCGCTCTGCTCGGCACCCTGGCGCTGTGGGTGCCGCCGCTGCTGGTGGTCGTCGCCAAGCCCGACCTCGATCCCGAGCTGGCCAGGGTCGGGCCGCTGTACGTGATCACTGTGAACGCCCTGCTCGGGCTCCTGGTGTTCTTCATCGGGCGGACGGTGCACACCCGACGGCGCTACATCAGCGCCCTGGAGCAGCGCGCCGACGCCGCCGAGTCCAACCAGCGCGCCCTGGCGGCGCGGGCGGTGGCCGACGAGCGGCAGCGCATCGCCCGCGAGCTGCACGACGTGGTGGCGCACCACGTGAGCGTGATGGGGGTGCTGGCCACCGGCGCCCGGCGGTCGCTGCGACGCGATCCAGACAGCGCTGACGCCGCGCTGGCTGCCATCCAGGAGACCGGCCGCACCGCGATGCGCGAGCTGCGCCGGTTGCTGGACGTGCTACGCACGGAGGGGGATCCGGCGGAGCTGACCCCCCAGCCGGGCCTTGCGGGGGTGGCGACGCTGGTCGAGCAGATCCGCGAGGCTGGGCTGGCGGTGTCGTACCAGGCGCAGGGCGAGTCGAACGGCCTTGATCCCGGGGTGGCGTTGACGGCGTACCGGATCGTGCAGGAGGCGCTGACCAACACGATCAAGCACGCTGGCCCCGCCACCGCGGAGGTGCGGCTGGCGCACCGCGGCGACCACGTGGTCGTCGAGGTCCTCGACAACGGTCGCGGCCCGAGCGCTGTGGTCTCCGGCGTGGGTCACGGCCTGGTGGGCATGCGGGAACGGGTCGCGCTCTACCACGGAGAGCTGCGCACCGGGCCCCGTCCCGGTGGCGGGTTCCAGGTGTATGCCAAAGTCCCGGTGGATCGACTGGACCGGGCCGACGATCCGGGCGAGCCGGTCCCGGTCCAGGAGGGACGCCGATGACAGATCGACCGGTGCGGGTGCTGCTGGCCGACGACCAGCCGCTGCTGCGCAAAGGGTTCCGGATGGTGCTCGCCGACGAACCTGACGTTGACGTGGTCGGCGACGCCGGCGACGGCGCCGAGGCCGTGGACCTGGCCCGGCGGCTGCTGCCGGACGTGGTGCTGATGGACATCCGGATGCCCCGCATGGACGGCGTGGCGGCCACGAAGGCGATCATCGCGGCGCGACTGCCGGTGCGGGTGCTGATCCTCACGACGTTCGACCTGGACGAGTACGTGGTCGGCGCGCTGCGGGCCGGCGCCAGCGGCTTCCTCGCCAAGGACGTGCCGGCCGAGGATCTGGTGCAGGCGATCCGCACCGTGGCGGCGGGCGAGGCGGTGGTCGCGCCGCGGATCCTGCGGCGGCTGCTGGACCGGTTCGCCGACCGCCTGCCGGACCCGGAGGCGACCAAGGCGCCGGCGCTCGACGCGCTCACCGAACGGGAGCGGGAAGTGCTGGGGCTGGTGGCCAAAGGGATGTCTAACGCGGAGATCGCCTCGGCGCTGTCGGTGAGCGAGACCACGGTGAAGACCCACGTCGGGCATCTGCTGACCAAACTCGGGCTTCGCGACCGGGTGCAGGCGGTGGTCCTGGCGTACGAGTCGGGGCTGGTGCGGCCGGGCGGCTGAGCCCGGACGAGCCCTTAAGGGCGCTCCCCCACGAGATGGAGGACAAGACCGTGCCCAAGCAGGAGGCGCGCGCCGCCCCGCCGTTCTACGGTGATCGTCGTGGGCGGCGGACACGCCGCCCACGCCATGTCTACATCTCCATCAGAGGGGGCTAGTGGGGTGACCGCGACAGCAGCCGCGACGGCAGAGATCGCCGCGCGTGCCGAGCAAGTCTGGAAGGCGTACGGCTCGGGCGAGACCGAGGTGGTGGCGCTCCGAGGCGTGAGCACGCACTTCGAGCGGGGGCGGTTCACCGCCATCATGGGCCCGTCCGGCTCCGGGAAGTCGACCTTGATGCACTGCCTGGCCGGTCTCGACACGGTCAGCAAGGGCGCTGTGTGGATTGGCGACACCCAGGTGACCGGCCTGTCGGACAGGAAGCTCACCAAGCTCCGCCGGGACCAGGTCGGCTTCGTCTTCCAGCAGTTCAACCTGCTGCCCACGCTGTCGGCGGAGGAGAACATCCTGCTTCCGCTGTCGATCGCCGGCCGCAAGGTCGATCGGGCTTGGTTCGACACTGTCGTGGACACGGTGGGGCTGCGGGACCGGCTGCACCACCGGCCCTCGGAGCTGTCCGGCGGCCAGCAGCAGCGCGTGGCGTGCGCGCGAGCGTTCGCAAGCCGGCCCGACGTGGTGTTCGCCGACGAGCCGACCGGCAACCTCGACTCGCGATCCGGCTCGGAGGTGCTGCACTTCCTGCGCAACTCGGTGCGCGAGTTCGACCAGACCGTCGTGATGGTCACCCACGACCCGGTCGCCGCCTCGTACGCGGACCGGATCATCTTCCTGGCTGACGGCCAGATCGTCGACGAGATGCTCGATCCCACGCCTGAGGACGTGTTGGACCGACTGAAGCGCCTTGACATCGGCGCCGAGGTCGAGCCCAGCGAGCGGCCGGGGGCTGTGTGATGCTGCGCTCGAGCCTGAAAGGGTTGTTGCACCGCAAGCTGCGCCTGATTCTCGCGGTGATCGCGGTGATGTTGGGCGTCGGCTTCGTGGCCGGCGCCAACGTCCTCACCGACAGCCTCTCCAGCGGCTTCGACAAGCTCTTCGCCACGGTGAACGAGAACGTGGCGGTCCAGGTGCAGCCGGACGACGACGCCGCCGACGGCGAGACCGAGCCGCCACGGCTGACCGCCGCCGACGTGGCGCGGCTGGAGTCCGTCGACGGGGTGGCGAAGGTCCACGGCGACGTGAGCGCCGAGGGCGTCGTCCCGTTCAGCGTGGACACCGGCAAGGCGGTCCAGACCGGCGGCCCGCCGTCCCTCGGGATCGGGATCGACCCGGACGAGCTGGAGGACCCCGCGTCGATCGTGCGGCTGGTCGACGGCTCGGCGCCGGAGCGGGACGACGAGGCAGTGCTCACCAAGCGCACCGCCAACCTCGCGGCCGCCTCGGTGGGCGACACGATCAAGGTGTATGTGCCGCGCCTGCGGGAGGCGAAGGAGTACCGGGTCGTCGGGGTGCTCCAGTACACCGGGGACCGCGACTCGCTCGGCGGCGAGACCATGGTCGGCTTCACGATCGAGGAGGGCCAGCGGCTCTTCTACGGCAAGGAAGGCGTCTACTCCGGGGCGTCGATCGTCGCCGAGCCGGAGGTGGCGGACACCGCGCTCAAGCGTCGGGTCGCCGCCGACCTGCCCAGCGGCTTCACCGCCAAGACCGGCCAGGAGGCCACCGACGAGCAGGCCAGCGAGATCAAGGAGGGCCTGGGCTTCATCAACTGGTTCTTCCTGACCTTCGCCCTGGTCGCGCTGCTGGTCGGCGTGTTCCTGATCTTCAACACGTTCAACATCGTGGTCGCGCAGCGCTCCCGTGAGCTGGCGCTGTACCGGGCGATGGGGGCCAGCCGGGGCCAGGTCACCCGCACGGTGCTGGTGGAGGCGCTGGTCATCGGCCTCGTCGGCTCCGGGCTGGGTCTGCTGTTCGGCGCCGGGCTGGCGATGGCGGCGCAGGGGTTCTTCGGCGCGATCGGCATCGACCTGCCTGACGGCGGTGTGGTGGTGAGCGTCACGACGGTGCTGATCTCCCTCGCCACGGGGATCGGCGTCACGCTGGTCTCCGCGCTGGCGCCCGCTATCCGCGCGTCCGGCGTGTCCCCGGTCGCGGCGATGCGCGACGTGGTGAAGCCGGACAAGCCGCTGCGTTGGCTGCTGTTGAGCGGCCTGCTGCTCGCGGTTCCCGGCGTCGCGCTCATCGCCTGGGCGCTGACCGGCATCGGCGGGGCGACACTGCCGGTGCTGGGGCTCGGAGTCGTGGCGGTGTTCGTCGGCGTGGCGTTGCTGTCGCCGGTGTTGACCCGGCCCCTCAGCGGCCTGGTCGGCGGGCTCCTCTCGTGGGGCGCGGCGAGCAAGCTGGGACGCCGCAACGCGCTGCGCAACCCGCGGCGCACCGCCGTCACCGCGGCCGCGTTGATGATCGGGGTGACATTGGTGAGCGCGTTCACGGTGCTCGGCGCGTCGTTCAAGGCGACCGTCACCGAGCTGTTCAACGACCAGCGCGGCGCCGACGTCATCATCAACACGACGAACATGCAGGGCCCGCCGGACGGGAGGCTGGGCTTCGACCCCGACAAGCTCGACGAGGTCCGCGACATCGACGGCGTCGAGAAGGCGGCGCCGCTGCACGTCTCGGTCGCGAAGGTCGATGGATCGGACAGCTACGTCTCCGCCACGGACCTGGCGTCCGCGAAGAGCATGTTCGCGATGACCGTGGAGTCAGGTCGCGTCGGCGACCTGGCCGACGACGAGGCCGCGGTCGACAAGCGGACCGCGAAGGACAACGGCTGGAAGGTCGGTGACGCGATCGCGGTCCAGCCCGCCGGAGGCGGCGAGCGGACCTACCGGATCGTCGGCGTGTACGACAGCGAGCTCGGCATGAACGGCGTGCTCCTGGACTCGGCCGCCGCGAAGCTGTTCGCTGGCGACCTCGCCAACCAGGGGTACGTCAAGCTGTCCGACGACGCCGACTCCGACGCCGTCGTCAAGCAGGTCGAGAGCATTCTCGCCGACTATCCGATGGTGACCGTCGCTGACCGCAGCGACATGGTCGAGCAGGTCAACAGCCAGATCGACATCGCGCTGAACATCTTCCGCGTGCTGCTGGCGTTGGCGGTGTTCATCGCGTTCCTCGGCATCGTCAACACGCTGCTGCTGTCCATCTACGAGCGGACCCGCGAGCTAGGCATGCTCCGGGCGATCGGGATGGCGCGCAAGCAGGTCAAGCGGATGATCCGGGTGGAGTCGGTGATCATCGCGGTGTTCGGCTGCGCTCTCGGCATCGGCCTCGGGCTGGCGCTCGGGGTCGCGGTCGGCAACGCGTTGATCGACCAGGGCCAGATGACGACGATCGCGTTGCCCGGGGTCGACCTGATCGCCTTCGTGGCGGTCGCGGTGGTCGCCGGGGTCGCCGCCGCGTGGTGGCCGGCGTTCCGGGCTTCCCGGTTGAACGTGCTGGAGGCCATCGCGTACGAGTGAGGCTTCTCAGCGAGGGGGACGCGCGGGTCCGGGCTGTTCCGTCCGGGCCGGCGCGCGTCGTCGACCGCCGCGCTACCCGAGATCGACGGTCGGATAGAGCGGGAAGTTCGCCAACAGCTCGGACGCCTGCCGGGCCACGTCGCTGGCCACCTTGTCCTCCAACGCGTACCTGGCCTTCGACGGCTTGCCGTCGGGACCCGGCGCCGGCTTGGTCTCGGCGAGGACCGTGTGGATCAGCCGCGCCACCTCGTCCATCTCCGCCGTGCCGAGACCTCGGGTGGTCAGCGCCGGGGCGCCGATCCGGATGCCGGAGGTGTACCAGGCGCCGTTCGGGTCGCGCGGCACCGAATTGCGGTTGGTCACGATCCCGGAGTCCAGCAGCGCGCTCTCGGCGTGCCGCCCGGTGACGCCGTAGCTGGACACGTCGATGAGCACCAGGTGATTGTCGGTGCCGTCGGTGACCACCTTCGCGCCGCGGCGCATCAACCCCTCGGCCAGCGCCTTGGCGTTGTCGACGATCCGCTGCGCGTACGCCTGGAAGTCGGGCTGGCGGGCCTCGGCGAACGCCACGGCCTTGGCCGCCATCGCGTGCGACAGCGGGCCGCCGAGCACCATCGGGCAGCCCTTGTCGACGTATTCGGCGAGGTCCTGCTGGCAGAGCACCATGCCGCCGCGCGGGCCCCTCAGCGACTTGTGGGTGGTGGTCGTGACGATCTGCGCGTGCGGCACCGGGTCGAAGTCGCCGGTGAACACCTTGCCCGCCACCAGACCGGCGAAGTGCGCCATGTCGACCATCAGGGTCGCGCCGACCTCGTCGGCGATCTCCCGCATGATCCGGAAATTCACTTTCCGGGGATACGCCGAATAGCCCGCGACCAGGATCAGGGGCCGGAACTCGCGGGCTGCCTCGCGCACCGCGTCGTAGTCGAGCAGGCCGGTCTCGCGGTCGGTGCCGTAGCTGCGCTGGTCGAACATCTTGCCCGAGATGTTGGGCCGGAAGCCGTGCGTGAGGTGTCCCCCGGCGTCCAGGGACATGCCGAGCATGCGCTGGTTGCCCAGCTCGCGACGCAGCGTGAACCAGTCCGCTTCGGACAGGTTGTTGAGGTGGCGCACCTGCGCCTTCTCCAGCGCCGGGCCCTCGACCCGCTGCGCCAGCACGGCCCAGAACGCGACCAGGTTGGCGTCGATGCCGGAGTGCGGCTGCACGTACGCGTGCTCCGCGCCGAACAGCTCCTTGGCGTGTTCGGCCGCGATCGACTCGACGGTGTCGACGTTGCGGCAGCCCGCGTAGAAGCGCCGGCCGATGACACCCTCGGCGTACTTGTCCGACAGCCAGTTACCCATCGCCAGCAGCGTCGCCGGGGAAGCGTAGTTCTCGCTGGCGATCAGCTTGAGCGACTCCCGCTGGTCGGCCAGCTCGGAGCGGATCGCGTCGGCGATCCGCGGCTCGACGGCGGCGACCGTCTCCAGGGCGTTGCGGTACGCGGCGGACTCGGGCGACAGCGGGGACGATGCGGCGGCGGCCATGGACCCTCCTGGTCAGCGACTCGGGCGTGAGTCGAGGTGTCACAACGATGTGTCACAGCTAGAGGCCCAGGCGCGCGGCGCTGCTTGTTGGCGGGGCCGCTCCCCGATGGTCACATCCATCTCCACGGCGCCAGTCACGGCCCTCAGCACGCACCCTAGCAACCCGCCTGTGGCCCCAGGGAAAGGTCATCTCATCTGACGCCCCAGGGCCGGAACTGCACGCTGATTCTGGG
>WHSM01000160.1 GCA_009380105.1 Micromonosporaceae bacterium | reverse complement strand
TCTTCACGTACAGTGCGGTAGCGAGGGTGTCCAGATCGACGTGCACGTGGCCTCCATGGTCATCGTTGCTCTGCAACGTCGATCATGGATGCCCTCGTCTTTGCCTCGCTGCCCCATATCCCTTGGAATAGATCGTCTAGGCCACAGCCAACCTGATCGTGGGAGTCACCGTGCGTCCACTCCGGATCACCGTCGGACTGTGAACGGGAGAGCCTGCCTGACGAACGGCGCTCAACGGCCCGGAACCTCGCCGTGACGGCCGGCTCCGGCGACGAATCGGGCGACGCCGTCGGCGACGTCGGCAAGGGAGACCATGCCGTGGCGGAACTCGTTCGCGATGGCGGCGTCCTCGCTCATCCCCTCCTGCTCCAGCAACGACAGCCGGTCCTGACGCAGGCACAGCTGAGGGAACGCCGCGATCGCCGCTGCCAGCCGCTCAGCCTCCGCGCGGGCCTGGCCGGTCGGGACCACCCGGTTCACCAGACCCATCGACAACGCCTCCTCAGCGGCCACTGGGCGGCCGGTGAGGACCAGGTCCATCGCACGGCTGGCGCCGATCAGGCGTGGCAGCCGCACGGTGCCGCCGTCGATGAGCGGCACGCCCCAGCGACGGCAGAACACGCCGAGCACCGCGTCCGCTTCGGCGATTCGTAGATCGCACCACAGCGCCAACTCGAGACCGCCGGCCACGGCGTGCCCGCTGATCGCGGCGATCACCGGCTTGGACAGGCGCATCCGGCTGGGGCCCATCGGGCCGTCGCCGTCCTCGGCGACCCGGTTGCCACGCGGCGTGCCGACAGCCTTGAGGTCGGCGCCCGCGCAGAACGCGCCGCCCTCGCCCCACAGCACCGCCACTGCCGCGTCAGCGTCGGCGTCGAAGGCCTGGAAGTGCTCCGCCAACGCCTCGGCGGTCGGCCCGTCCACCGCATTGCGCGCGTCAGGCCGGGACAACACGACCGTGGTCACCGAGCCGTTGCGCTCAGCGCGTACCGACATCGTCTGTTCCTCTCCGCGAGCCGCTCCGAGCCGGCGGCCGGACGCGGACGCGACCCAGCCCGCTCGACATGGGGAATCCCCCATATCCGGTGTCGTAACTGAGGGTTCTGAGCCCATAGGACGCCCCCGGCGCCCGTTCATACGCTCGCACGAACACGCGGAGCCCGGCCCGTCGGGCCCGGCCGACCCGGGGAGTGACTCATGTGGAGACCCGGCACGCTCATTGTCGCGCTGCTGGCCGTGCTCACCGCGCCCCTCGCCGGTCCGGCCAGCGCCGCGAGCGGTTGCGCCTGGGCCGAGCGCCTGAAAGTCCCAGGAGCCGAGCATCAGGAGATCGCGTGCCTGGACGACCTCACCACGGCCGGCACGACGGTCAGCGGGCACACCGACCCGAACGACTGGGCCGGCCTGCACGCGCCGGGCACCCGCAACCCGTCCGACGTGCCGGGAGTGCAGATCGACGGCTACTTCCCTGACTCGTCCCGCCTGAACAACACGCACGGCTGGCAGCACGACTCCCAGTTCGTGGTGCGGATGCCGGAGCGCTGGAACGGCGGCCTGGTGGTGACCGGCGCTCCGGGGAACCGCGAGCAGTACGCCAACGACTTCATCATCGGCGACTGGGTGCTCGCGCGCGGGTATGCGTTCGTCTCCACGGACAAAGGCAACGTCGGCACGTCGTTCTACACCGACGGCGAGCGCCCCGGTGACGCCGTGGCCGAGTGGAACACCCGGGTGACGCAGCTGACGAAGGCGGCCAAAGCCGTGGCGAAGCAGCGGTACGGCAAGGCGCCGCGCCGCACGTACGTCACCGGCATCTCCAACGGCGGCTACCTCGCCCGCTGGCAGTTGGAGCGCCAAGGTGGCCTGTACGACGGCGGCGTGGACTGGGAAGGCACGCTGTTCACCCCCGACGGGCCGAACCTGTTCACGTTCCTGCCGCCGGCGCTGCGGCACTATCCGAACGCCGCGGCGGGCGACGGGGCCGCGCGTCAGGCGATGATCGACGCCGGGTTCGCGCCCGAGTCGGAGCGGCTGTGGGCATTCCACTACTCGTATTACTGGGATCTCACGCAGCGGATCTACCGGGAGGAGTTCGATCCCGGGTACGACGGCGACACGCAGGCCGGCTACCCGTTCTGCGTGCCCGGCAGCGTCCCGGGCTGCGACGCCGACTACGACTACGCGAGCCGACCCGCCGCCGTGCGGAAGGCGGTCGAACGGGTGTCGCTGACCGGCCGGATCGCCAAGCCGATGATCACCTTGCACGGCGACCTCGACACGCTGCTGCCGATCCGGGTCGACTCCGACGTGTACGCCGAGATGATCGGCGACAAGCCCCGCTTCCGGTACTACCGGGTCGGAGGCGGCAACCACGTCGACGGCCTGTACCCGGCGTACCCGGACCTGTTGCGGCCGATCCTGCCGTGCTATCGGGCCGCGTTCGCCGCCATGGAGAACTGGGTCGACCGACAGGACGCCCCACCGCCCAGCGCCACGCTCCCCCGCCCCAGCGACGGGGACGTGGTCAACACCTGCGACCTCCAGCCGGGGTGGTAGCGAGCCGGGCCGTCCGCGCCAGTCTCCGTCCGGCCGCCCTGGGCGGCTGAGCGGACGGTGAAACGTTCTCCGGCGCGGCGCCGACATAGCGGTTGGGGACCGCGCCTTGGCCCGGTCCTGGGAGGAACGACCTCCGACGCGAGCCGTGAGGCCGCGCGCCGCATCACGGCTCGCGCTGGCGCGGCGGTGGGTTCCGCGCCGTCCGCGCGCAGGTGGGGTCTCACGCCGCCCCCAGGGCTACCTGAACCCCTTGCCCTGGGGGCGGCACCGCCGCGGTGGCCGATGCCGCCAGGCCCTGAGGGCGACCACCCTGGCCTGGAGGCCCGCGGCGCCTGCGTTGCGCAGGAGCCCTAATCCTCGGCAAGCACGATGATGCGGTCCTCCGGCGTGAAGACCACCTGCTGCGCCTTGTCGGGGTTGATCACCACGCCGTACGCCGGCGGCTGGTGGGCCTGGGCCGCGAGCCGGTAGCCGATCGCGACCTCGCCACGGCGCCGCGCCGCCTCCACGACCGTGTAGCACGTGACCGGCATCCCCAGCCGCACGTAGTAGCCGGCCGGCTTGAGGTAGATCTCGGAGCCGTCCGGATCGAACAGGTCACCGAAGACGTCGGCGAGCCGGCGGTTCTCCGAGATCTGGGTCATCAGCAGGCTGATCAGCTTGTCGCCGACGACGAAGTCGTCGGCCTTGGTGACCTGCGCCAGCGTGCGGTTGCGGTCGTCGGCCATCTCGCTGACCACCGAGAAGCGGTCGCCAATCTGGCGCTCCATGTCCCGCAGGTGCAACAGGGTCACCAGGTTGCGGGAGTCGGCGACCTGCGGCTCCAGGTCGTCGCGCGACAACGCGATCACGTGGTTGAAGGACCCCACGTTCAGCGCATCCAGCACCGCGCGGTCCACGCCGTCGGCGCCTTTGATGTTGGCCGAGGTGTTGCGCAGCAAGGGCGCGATCTCCGCCACGTGAACGCCTGCGTCGTCCCGGTCGCTGACCACCAGGGTCTCCGAGCCGCGGGGGACGTAGGCGTCCAACTCGCGCATGATGGTCGCGGCGCGCTCATTCCAGCCGAGGATCAGGGTGCGCTCCGGCGCGCTGGGCTGCCCGTGCACCGCCATGATGGCGTTCGGGTCGATCATCGGCGGATGCGGCGCGAGCACCACGGTGTCGTCGTCCTCGGAGATGGCGACCACCTGGTCCCCGGGCTGCATCCGGGTGTGCATCGGCGGGTTCAGCGCCACCTTGCCGTTGCTCACCAGGCCCAGCACCGACGACGTGCGGTACGCGTGGAGGATGTCGCCGAAGGTCCACCCGACCAGCTGCGGCTGCTCCTGCATGTAGATCTCGTCGCCTTCGTACACCAGCAGCGAGCTGTGGACCACGGACAGCCCGGACTGCAGGCAGGTCTGCACGATCAGCCTGGCCGTCACGTCGGAGATGTCGACGAGATGGGTCTCCTGGCCGCCGGCCAGCTTCGCCGCGGGGAGGTTCGCCGTGGAGCTGACGGCGGCCACGATGTGGTACGGCTCGGGACGCCGGTCGGGGGCATTGGTGATCGCCAGCAGGGTCTTGATGAGATGCGCGTCCGGATCGTCCTCCTCGGACTGGAGCACGATGATGGAACGCGAGGCGTCCGGGTTGACCAGCCGGATGTCGTCAGGGTCGATCGGATCGCCGGTGCGGCAGACCACCTTGGTGGTCTTGGTGTCGGGGACCTTGGCGCGGATCTCGTCCTCCATCTCGACCTTGTCCTTAGGGGCGAGGATCGCGATGGCGGCCTTGCGCTGGTTGGAGTTGGCCTCGGCCAGCTCGGAGATGATCGTGAACACCTGGTCCGACCAGCCGAGGATGACGGTGTGATCGCTCTCGAGGACCCGGGAGCGGCCTTTGCGCAGCTCGGCGAGCTTGGCGTCCAAGCCGGTGGTGAGCACACCGATCAGGGCGCTGAAGATCAGGATGCCACCGAACGTGACGCCGAGACTGAGCAGCCGGAAGACCCAGACGGGTCCGTCGCCAGTCACCGTGCCCGGGTCGAGGATCCGCATCAGGCTCTGCCAGAACGCCTCCCAGATGCCCTGCTTGGCCAGCTTCGTGGGTGCGGTGACCGCCAGCGCCACCCCGCCGATCAGCACCAGCACCAGGACGACGACTCCGAGCCAGCCGATCAGCGCCGGGGTGCCTTTCGACATGGTGTTGTCGAACCAGTAGCGAAAGCGCTGACGGTGCGTGACCTTCACGGTGCCCTCCCCAGTGCCGGGCCGAGAGGCTGGGAAAGGCCGAAAATTATCACGCAGAGTCAACCCGGCCCAGCATGATTTCCCGGCTCACAAGGTGGCGGCAGGTCACCCGACCGCGGCCATGATCTCGTCGGAGACGTCAAAGTTGGCGTACACGTTCTGCACGTCGTCGCAGTCGTCGAGCGCATCGATGAGCTTGAACGTCTTGCGCGCGCCTTCCTCGTCCAACGGGACCGTCACCGACGGCAGTAAGCTCTGCTCAGCCGACTCGTAGTCGACGCCGGCGTCCTGCAGGGCCGTGCGCACCGCCACCAGGTCACCCGCCTCGCAGACCACCTCGAACGACTCGTCGAGGTCGTTGACCTCCTCGGCGCCGGCGTCGAGCACGGCAGTGAGCACGTCGTCCTCGGTCAGGCCGCCGGTCCTGGGGACGATCACCTGGCCTTTGCGGCTGAACAGGTACGACACGCTGCCGGCGTCGGCGAAGGTGCCGCCGTTGCGGGTGAGCGCCGTGCGGACCTCGCTCGCGGCGCGGTTGCGATTGTCGGTGAGGCACTCGATGAGGATCGCGACGCCGCTCGGGCCGTACCCCTCGTACATGATCGTCTGGTAGTCGGCGCCGCCGGCCTCCAGACCGCCTCCGCGCCGCATCGCCCGGTCGATGTTGTCGTTCGGCACGGAGTTCTTCTTCGCCTTCTGGATGGCGTCGAACAGCGTCGGGTTGCCCGCGGGATCGGCGCCGCCGGTGCGCGCGGCGACCTCGACGTTCTTGATCAGACGCGCGAACAGCTTGCCGCGCTTGGCGTCGATGACGGCCTTCTTGTGCTTGGTGGTCGCCCACTTCGAGTGGCCGCTCATCCATCCCCTCCGTACGAAGAAAGTCTGCTCAGCCGGCGGCGGCCGCCCGCACCATGTCGGCGAAGAGCCGGTGGACCCGCAGGTCGTCGGTCAACTCGGGGTGGAATGCCGTGGCGAGCACGTTGCCCTGACGTACCGCGACGATCCTACCGTCGGCCCGACCGCCGGTGACTCGGGAGAGCACCTCGACCGACTCGCCGACCGACTCGACCCAGGGGGCGCGGATGAACACCGCGTGCAGCGGGTCGCCGTCGACCCCGGCGATCCGCAGGTCGGTCTCGAAGGAGTCGACCTGCCGCCCGAAGGCGTTGCGCCGCACCGTCATGTCGACGCCGCCAAAGGCACGCTGGTCGTCGCGGCCGTCGAGCACCCGCTCGGCGAGCATGATCATGCCCGCGCAGGAGCCGTACGCCGGCATGCCCTCGGCCACCCGCTTGCGGATCGGCTCGAAGACCTCGAACTCGACGGCGAGCTTGCTGATCGTGGTCGACTCGCCGCCCGGGATCACCAACGCGTCCACGGTCAGCAACTCCTCCGGGCGGCGCACCGGCACAGCGTCCGCGCCGCACTCGCCGAGCATCCGCACATGCTCGGCGACGTCGCCCTGCAGGGCCAGGACACCGATCCTCGTCACGTCTGGCCTGCTCCTTCACTCGGGGATGCGCCCGTACCAGGGTATGTCGCGCCACGTGGCCGGCCGCTGGACAGATCGCCGACCAGGGCAGGGAAACCCTTTCTTGGTGCTTCCTTCCCACCTGCCGGTATTGCCACGATTGCCAGGCAAGGGCCATTCTGTGCAAGTGACTCGCCGGTAACAAGACGGCGACGCTCACGAGTCATCACCGCAGGATCGGGGGCTTCACGACCAGGAGGTCCCATGCGACCGTTCCGCGCCCGGCTGCAGGTCGCCCTCTTCGCCGCCGCCGCTCTCGCCGCCGCCGCGATCACGACATCGGCCAGCCCCGCCTCCGCCGCCGTCCGCGATCCGATCGTCTTCGTCCACGGCTACAACGGCAGCGCCTCGAACTGGAACACGATGGTCAGCCGGTTCCGGTCCGACGGCTACGCGGCCGGCGAGCTGCACACCTGGAACTACAACTCCTCGCAGTCCAACACGGCGATCGCCAGGCAGCTCGCGACGTACGTGAGTCAGGTGCGCTCCGCGACCGACGCCACGACGGTCGACATCGTCGGCCACTCCATGGGCGGTCTGAACTCCCGGCAGTACCTCAAGTTCGAAGGCGGGACCACGCACGTGGACGACTGGGTCAGCCTCGGCAGCCCGCACCACGGCACCCAGTGGGCGTACGGCTGCTTCACCGTGCCCTGCGTCGAGATGCGGCCCGGGTCGACCTTCCTGAACAGCCTCAACGCCGGCGACGAGACCCCGGGCGGCGTCAGCTACGGCAGCTGGTGGTCGCCCTGCGACGAGCTGATCGAGCCGGAGCGCTCGCCTGTGCTCAGCGGCGCGAAGAACACCCAGACCGCCTGCATCGGCCACACCGCGTTCCTCACCGACGCCACGGTCTACGGGCAGGTGCGCGACTTCGTCGCCTGAGACCCGCCCGGCGCTACCAGCCGCGGCCGGCGAGGCGCTGGGTCTCCGACAGGTCGTCGAGGTTGATGCCGACCATCGCCTCGCCGAGGCCCCGGGACACCTTCACGACCACGTCGGGGTCGTCGTAGAAGGTGGTGGCCTTGACGATCGCGGCGGCGCGCTTGGCCGGGTCGCCGGACTTGAAGATGCCCGAGCCGACGAACACGCCCTCCGCGCCGAGTTGCATCATCATGGCCGCGTCCGCGGGCGTGGCGATGCCTCCGGCGGTGAACAGCACGACCGGCAGCTTCCCGGCCGCGGCCACCTCCGCCACCAGCTCGTACGACGCGCGCAGCTCCTTCGCGGCCGCGTACAGCTCGGTGGAGTCCAACGTCGTCAGGCGGCGCATGTCAGCCCGGATCCGGCGCATGTGGCGCGTCGCCTCGACCACGTTGCCGGTGCCGGCCTCGCCCTTGGAGCGGATCATCGCCGCGCCCTCGGCGATCCGGCGCAGCGCCTCGCCCAGGTTCACAGCCCCGCACACGAAGGGCACCGTGAACGCCCACTTGTCGATGTGGTTGGCCTCGTCGGCGGGGGTGAGCACCTCGGACTCGTCGACGTAGTCCACGCCGATCGCCTGCAGCACCTGCGCCTCGGCCATGTGGCCGATCCGCGCCTTGGCCATCACCGGAATCGAGACCGCGTCGATGATGCCGTCGATCATGTCGGGGTCGCTCATCCGCGCCACGCCGCCCTGCGACCGGATGTCGGCCGGAACCCGCTCCAGCGCCATCACCGCGACCGCGCCCGCGTCCTCGGCGATCTTCGCCTGCTCAGGGGTGACCACGTCCATGATCACGCCGCCCTTGAGCATCTCGGCCATGCCGCGCTTCACCCGCGCGGTGCCGGTGGTCGGTCGGGCGTTGCTGCTCTCAGCGCTGGTCTGCTGTTCGGACACGGTGCGTGAACTCCTCGCGGCGGGAACACTGTGGTCGGATCGTCCGCCGGGATCCGGCGGATCGCCCTGTCAGGCGGGCTGCCGCAATATTACGTCGGTCCGCCACGGACCACCCGGGGCCAATTCGGAGGCAGTGGCCCCTACGGCTTCAGAGGCAGTGGCCCTACGCCGCCCGACGCTCAGGTGTCGAGCACCGGATCCTCGATGTCGAAGTACGCCGGGCGGGCATGCCGCCGGTCGAGGCCCAATAGCCGCGCGACCGGGCGCCGGCGCGCCGCGAGCGTGTCTCGCACCAGGTCGGTGTGCACCTGGCGCGCCAACGCCACCCGCCGGCTCGCGCTGATCACCTCGGCGACCGCCGCGGCGGCAGGGTCTTCGTGACGGCCCACGAGCGGACCGTCACCGGAGCTGGAGCCGGAGCCGGAGCCGGGACTGGAGCTGGAGCTGGAGCTGACCGCGCCGCGCCACGCCCGCGGCGGCGGGGCGCCCGCGTGCGGCGCCGACTCACGCAGCAGCTTGGTGAGCCGGTTCTCGGCGATCTCGCGCCCGCCGGCGGAAGCCTGCTGGGCGGCGCGCGCCGCCTTGCGCAGCGGCCTGGCCAGCTCCCTCAGGGACGGGTCGATGTCGGCGAGCGCCATCGCGGCGGCAGCGCGCCTCACCAACTGCGCGTCGAGGGCCGAGTACGCCGCCGCGGCGCGGTGGTGCAGCCGGTCCACCCGCGCCGCGATCCAGGTCAGATAGGTGGCCACGAGCACGATGAGCACGACCGCCCCGACAAGCCACCACATGGCGCGCATCGTACGCAGACAAACGCCCGTGGCGTCGAGTAGGCACGCAGCCGCCGATGGTCATCGCCCTGGGATGGACACCCGCCGCAGGTGGTCACCCGCCGCCGCAGCGGGAGACCAACCACCCGACGAGCACACCGGCTGCGAAGGCCGTCGCGTACTTCGCGAGCTGTTTCGCCATCGCGCTGGCGCCGGTCACCGCCAGCATGTCGATCGGCTCTACGTCCGGCTCACTGAGCTCAGCGGGCGCCGTCCCGGCGGCGGGCGCTGGCGTGGGCGCCGAGATCGCTCCCGCGGCGAGTTTGCGCGACAGGCAGTCGGCGAACTGGCCGATGAGCTTGTTGCCGACCTCGGCGATCATGCCGCGGCCGAACTGCGCCGGCCGTCCGGTGATGTTCAGCTCCGTGGTCACG
>WHSM01000121.1 GCA_009380105.1 Micromonosporaceae bacterium | reverse complement strand
GGCCACCTTGAGTTCGCCCCGGGCACAGACCTATCACGCCACCCCGCCATTAACGGCGGCTGGCCCTTTGTTGCGCCGGACCGATGACGCATCTGTTGTTGCTGTTCATCCGGTCGCGTCTCACGGTGTCACGCGAGTAGCACGTAAGCGTCGCGTTAGGCGCGATACCTGCTGGTGCGGAGCGAGGTGATGATCCACCCGAACCCGCACACGCCTCGGGGTGAGGTGAAGCAGGCAGTACGAGGAGTACCGCTGCACGACAGGTGATCGGCGCCCACCGGTGAACCTCGCCAAGCTGAACGGGACCGCTGCCAGCCCGGCCGCCACGGCTGACACGACCCGGCAAGCGCCCTCGCGGCATTCCCCAACAGGGCACGTCGCTTGGTCGGTGGGAGCCTTCACTCGTAACCCTGGCCCGGATGGGGTGTTGAAGCACTCTTCCATGAGTGCTGCTGCCTGCTGGTACGGCCACACGATCCGGGGGAAACAGGCCAACCGCCACGGCCGCCATGTCTCGGCCTCCGGCGTGTCGCGCAGCATGGGGAGCAGCCACGCGCACACGGGGACGTCGGCCACCGCGTAGCGATAGAGCTGCTGGAGTTTTGCGCGCCCGTAGGGCGTCCGATACGGGATCGGTGCGAGTACCGCGGTGGTGCTCGCCACCACTATCCGCACGTCGCGTCCCGCGGCGGCCGGCGCCGAGCATGGTTGGCAGCGTATCGAGCAGCTCCTGCCGTGACACGGGGTCGGAAACGTCGGCGGCTACTTCGCCGCGCCTGGAGACTGTCACCACGTGTGCGCCGTTGGCCGTCAACTCCCGCGCGATTACAGCGCCGAGTCCGCCGGCGCCGCCGAACACGACGGCGGTCATCCGCATTGCTGCCACAGTTTCGCGAAGCCTAGGAAGGTGTCCAGGTAGTTCTGTTTCACCTGCCGCCAGCCATCGGGGTTCTCGTGGCGTGCGGCGTATGCGCGGCGTGCGGCTTCGATCTGTTCCGGCGCCCATCCGGAGGCGAGGCTGACAGCTTCGAGCAGCGCTTCCTGATCGCCGGGTTCGTCTGCGCAGATTTTGGCGGCCAGGTCATCGGGTGACATGCCGACGTGGACCGCTGAGGCGGGGATGCTCTTGGACATCTTGGGATACCCGGCCAGCCCAGGAAGTACCCGGAAGTACAAGGCGCCGATCTCAGCTCGCCACCCGAGCGTCAGGTCTCCGGCGTCGGCCTGGCGCCGTAGCGCGATGCGCGCGAGTTGGGTGAAGTACGCCTCCTCCAGACCAGACACCATCAGGATCTGGGTAGCGCCGTTCTCCGCGGGTCCGAGGATGTCGGCGACGGTGTAGAGCGCGTCCACGGTGACGCCGATCTCGCTGCCGAGCAGGCCATGCGAACCGTACAGCTCAAGCAGGTCTTCCCGGTGCTCAACGAAGTCCTGCCGGGTCAGGAACCGGGCGAGCTTTCCCGCTCGTGTCAGGTTCCCTAGGTCAAGGTGGCTTCGGACTTCGCCGCTTTTGGTGTCGAATCCGAGTTCGAGCAGAAACGCTGTCATCTGATCCCTCACGGCGACCAGCCGCGACCATGGCACGTTCCTGGAGTTCCACGCCCCGAGTTCGGAGATCACCACCGTCACCGGCCGTTGTAGCCGCTGCTGGAGGTCGATGATGCCGAGCATCACCGACAGCGACCCGGCGGTCGGGGCGTTGGTCGGGCCGAACCCGGTGATCACGTGCACGTCGTCGGTGAGGACCGGCTCGGCGTTGTCTTCGTGGGAGAACCGGCGCAGCAGTCCGTCAAGCCGGGCGTGCAGGGGTCCGTCTGGTCCTATCGGCCGCATGTCAGGCCGCCTCCAAGTTTCCGGTGATGTCGGCCAGCAGGGCGGCTGCGCGGCCGTCCTGCCTGGCTCGCTGGACCGCCGCTAGTCCGTCGGCTTGCGAAAGCGTGAACCCCTGGGACGCGTCCAAGATGAGCGCGGCGTTGCGTTCCGCGAGATCCCGGGCGGCGTCGACAGGTCCCGGTTGCAGGCACCACCGCACCGCTTCGGCGTTACCGGCGTGGTCCGCGCGGTGCGCCACCCCGGCCAGCCACTCGGCAGAAGCCGCGGCGCGGCGATGTTCGCTGAACCTCACACAGTCCGGTGTGCGCAACGCCATCCGGGACACGCCATGCGCGGCGTACTCATCGATCACACGGCCCGGGACCGGTTCGGCGGAGACGATCACCCCTGCGGGCAGATCGGGGCGCGCGGCGGTGATCGCCGCATCAGCTAACGCGACCCTGGCGTCAGCTAGCCCGAGCACAAAGGCGCGGGCGCGCACCGCGATCACGGTCACCGGGGCGAAGAAACTCACTGGCGTCAACTGGTCGAACACGCCGTCATACCGGGCGCCGTACCTGCGGCAAAAGGAGGTGTAGGGGACGAACGCGATCCCGTGCGTTCCCAACCCGGCCGCGATCGCAGCCGGGTCCAGGCACGTCGGCATGCCGAGCTGCTCCAGGACATCGGCTGAGCCGGTGACGGCGGACACCGACCGGGACACGCCCTTGACCACCGGCACGCCGGCCGCCGCCGCCAGCAGCGCGGCAGCGGTGGACACGTTGAACGTCTTCAGTGTCTCCTTGCCGGAACCGGCGACGATCACCGTGGCCCCGGGCGCCGGCAGCGGGTCAGCCAGCGCATCCCGCAGACCAGAGTCGAAGTCCAGGATGGCGGACCACGCGGCCCGCATGTCCTGGAGGGAGGGGCCGTCGGCCATGAGCCGGGCGAACAGTGCCCGCCATCTGGCGTCGGCGTCTGCGCTTGGGTCGTGGAGCAGGCTTGACATCTCGTCGGTCAGCATGGCGACGGCGCCCTCCCTCGGGCTTAGGTCATGGCGGTTTTCACAGCCCGCAGCATCGGCACCGCGCGTGCTCGGGCCTTCTCGGCCCCGGTTGCGAGCATTTCGTCTAGCTCGCTGCCGGGGGCCATCAGCTCCTCGTATCTGGACCGCATCGGCGCGACCACGCGGTCAAGGACGGTGAAGAGGTCGTTTTTCAGTTCGCCCCATCCGACGCCGCCGGCTGTGAGCCTGGCGCGCATCTTCTCGACCTCACCCGGTTCCGCGAACTGCTCCAGGATTTGGAACGGGATCGACTCGTCGGGGTTCTTCGGTTCCTCCGGCGGGGTGGAGTCGGTCACGATGCGGCGGACCAGTTTCCGCAGCTCCGTCTCTGGGGCGAACAGCGGGATTGTGTTGCCGTAGGACTTGGACATCTTCCGCCCGTCCAGGCCTGGCAGCACCGCGCCCGTCTCCGCTTCCGGGGTGATCGCTCGCGGGATCTTGAAGCTGTATCGGTCACCGTAGAGGTGGTTGAAGCTGCCGGCGATGTCCGCGGCGTACTCCACGTGCTGCGCTTGGTCCCGGCCCACGGGCACCACGTCAGAGCCCATGATCAAGATGTCAGCGGTCATCAGGACCGGGTAGCAGTACAAGCCCATGTTCACCCCGGCGTCGTCGTCCTGCCCGGCTTCGCGGTTGCGGTCCCTGGCGGCCTTGTACGCGTGGGCGCGGTTCATCAACCCCTTGGCGGTGACGCAGGACAGCAGCCACGTCAACTCGAAGATCTCCGGTACGTCGGACTGCCGATAGAAGATCGTCCGCTCTGGGTCAAGGCCGCAGGCCACCCACCCGGCCGCTACGGAGCGCGTGTATCGGCGCAGCAGCTCGGGATCGCGGATGGTGGTGAGGGCGTGGTAGTCGGCTATGAAGTAGATCGACTCGTACGTTTCTGCCAGTTGCAGCGCGGGGCCGATCGCTCCGACGTAGTTCCCGAGGTGGGGTTCACCGGTCGGTTTAATACCGGTGAGCGACACCAGCTTCTTGTCAGTCATCGCAGGTTCCCAGGTTGGTTGGTTGCGGGCGCGCCATACATCGTGGCGTGAGCGTCGATGATCGCACGGTGCTCATCGTGCCGTGACCGCTCAGCAGCACGCACGGCGGTTTCAGCCGGGGCCGGCATCTCAACGGCGCGGGCGAGCCAGTCTGTGAGAGGCGCGAGCGGAGGGAACCACGTGACCGGCCAATCCAGCGGCGAGAGCTGATCGCGGAGCGTCGCGACATCAGGAGCCAGGACACCGAGGCCGGCATCCCGCGCTGCCTCAAGCTGGCCGGAGTGCGTGACCTGGCAGTATGGCAGCGCGAGCAGGTGGCTGCGTCGCAGCCACGCCAGCAGTTCGGCCGGGGGGACGAATCGCCCGGTGATCTGGACTTCCACACCGTGTTCCGCGGCATGGCGTAGCTCAGCGAGGGTCCGCGCGTACCTGCGTTCGTCGTCCGGGGAGACGCTGCGCACCAGCAGCCGCAACGGCATCCGTCTCGGAAATTGCCGCCACGCGGCCAGCAGCCTGGTGTAGTCCCGGTTCGGGCGCAGCGCCCCGTACACCGCGACACCATGCCCGGCACCGACCGGTTCCCCGTGCAGCAGATCGAGGGGGAACGCGGCGCCATGCGGGACCACCATGCACGGCCGAGCAGTGACATCCCGCAGCGCCGCCCAGGCTGTCGAGGTGAGCGTCGCCGCAGCGTCGGCAGCGTCCAGGACGACACGCAGCTTCGCGATGTGCTGGCCCCGGTCCGGTTCAATGTTCGGCGTCAGATCGTGCACCGTCACCACGAACCGCTTCCGCTCCTCACGACACCGCGCGGCGAGGGCGACCAGCTCATCGCGGGTGGCGAGTTCCACGGTGTGCAGGTGCAGCACATCGAACCAGCCCCACGATCCAATCGTCAGCAGGTCAGACACGCGCAGCGCCCCACGCCCATCAGGCGAGGAGACCGGAGCGAATCCGCCGCCGACGAGCTTCTGCACGTACTCCAGGTGGGCCGGTACGTGGAACACGCGGATCACGGCTCCTCCTCCCGCACTGAAGTGACCAGCCCGGGTACAGCGGCAGGCGTCGCGGGCGGCTCCGGCGGCGGGTTGTCGGTGTCGAACGGGCTCTGCACGGTGCTCACTGTCCTTTCGTGGCCAGGGTGTATAGCGACCACGCCGTGACTAGGCAGAGATTCCGACCCAGCCGACCGCCTTGGCGGACAGCAGCCGGGCGGCTGCTCGCAGGATCGGCACCTGGGCCTTGGCGGTGCGCAGGTCGGCCCACGCGCCGGCTGCGCGTTCCGAAAAGGCCTGCGAGGAAGCCGAGCGCGAGGGCCGTGAGCGTCAGGGCCGCTAGGGAGGTCAGGTCCATCGGGAAGTGCTCCGTGGGGGTGAAGGCCGGGCGTGTGGTTGCTATGTGCGGCGGTTGGGTCGGGAATGTGATTTCGTACCCGAATGTTGGCGGTTGCGCTCATCGCGGCGTCTGCGCTGCCACCGACGGCTGCCGGAGGTCGTGCTGCCATTCGGGCCTTGCCTGCCCGGTGGCGGTGATCTCGACCCATGCGAACGCCGTTTCGAGCACTGCTCTGCGGTTGTACGCGTCGGTGGCCCGCCAGCGGTCCAGTTCGTCAGGACTGACTGGCGGGTCCGCATCGCTGCACCGGGTGGCCACCATGGCGTCGCGGATTAGTGCACCCAAAAACAGGTGGTCTTCGATCTCGGCGGCGACAAGGTCGCGTTGCGGACAGGCCGGACCGCAGGAGTACACGCGGGTTCCATCCTGGTCCACCCAACGCGCCGGAATCATCGGCCGCTGGCATGCCAGACACCGCAGCATGCCTCGCAGCAGCCACTCGTCGTCCGTGAGCGACGCGGCCGGCGAGGCCGGCTGCTCGCGGATCAGCGTCGTGTCGCACAGGCCGCTCATCGGTGATCCCCCATGTCCCAGACGATCTCGCCCACAAGCGCGCCATTCATGGCCGGCATTAGCACTGTCGGCGCGTCCAACGCGGAGAGCAGTCCTTCGAAATGCCGCAGCCGGCGCAGAACATGCAGCCGCGCGGAGCATGGCTCGACACGGTTGCAGGAACACAGCGGCCCCTGGTTGTAGTGCCGCGCGAAAATCACGTTTGCGGCCTGAATCTGGCGGTTGGCGTGCGCCGCGCGGTGGGGCACCTCAAGCCCATTTGCTGGCCACTCCTCCACGGTCAGGGCGTGGGCGGCCGGGCCGCTCGCGGCCACGGTACGAGTGTCGAGCCGGCTTGGTGGCACGTCACCCACCCCCGTCCCGATCGTGTCCGAGGGCCGGGGCAGGCAGCTCCTCGTGGCTGTCTGCCCCGGCTGCCCCCACCTGTGCCGACACCGAGCCGTCCGGCCGCGTGGAGGGAGGAAGCACGGCGCGGACGGCTCGGCGTCCCCCTGCGCCCGGCGCGGCAGCCAGTGCGGCAGTACCGCGCCGAGGAGTCGGTGACAGATCTGCCAGCAGAGAGTGGGCGATTCGCACCGGTAGGCACGGCGTCGCCGTACCGCACACCCGGCAGGTTGCCTCGCCGGAATGCTGATCTGTGTGGCGCTCCAGCACACGACGGGCGTTGCGGATGTCGTCATCGTTGACCCCAGGCAACGCAAGAGCGGCGGCCGTCCCGGTGTTCATCGTGATCACCGCGCCAGACCAGAGACGCTGCCCGCAATCAGTAGCAATCCCAGGATGACCGGCAATGCTGTCCCCACCACGCCGGCAAGCACTGGCAGCCGCGACGCTGGTTCGACCTCGCCCAGCACCGCGCACGCATCCTGGCGATCACGGCACGGGTAGCGGTCCTTGCAGGCGCGGCAGCGACCTGTCCAGGGGTTCCGCCGATGCACCTGCGCAATCGATCGAGCCACCGCCGCGTCGCCGCCGTACGGGATGGCGACTCGCTGGCCGGCTGGTTGGTACGGCGTGCTCATGGCTGCCTCCGCAGTTCCAAGTGGACGATGGATGACTGATCGCACCGTCCCGTCCTGGTCTCGCTCGACCGACTGATGCGGAGGTGAGTTTCGTCCCCGCTTCAGCCCGTCGGGCGTGTGCAAGACTTAACGCTAGGTAGCCGGCCGTGATGCAACTACTACAGCCGTGACAGTTCTGCGCTTAGGGTTGAGCGAACGTCGGACGTGCGCGCCGCGTATGGGCGGGTGACCCACAAGCCCACATGCACCTGGCGGCGATGGAAGGCAGGAGCAGCCGGATGGCCACGGACAGCAGCGGGATTCCAGGGATTGATGAAGCACCCACCCTCTTGCGCGGGATCGGTTCCAACATCGCGGCACACCGCCGTGTGGCGGCGATAACGCAGGCCGATCTAGCTGGCCGGATCGGCCGGTCAGTGCAGTGGGTTGCCGCCGTGGAGCAGGGACGGCGTCACGCCGACCGGCTCACGGACCTGCTGCGCATCGCCGCAGTGGTCGGCTGCACCCTCGAAGACCTCATTGGGCGGCCGGTCGACAGCCTTGCTCCCGGAGTGCGCCCGCCGCGCGGCGAGTCGGTCGACGCCGTCCGCGCCGTGATCATGCGCTCCGCTGTGCCAGCCCAAGCCGACTCGGCACCCACCGTGGACGACGTTGAAGGGCGGGTGGCGAACGCCTGGTCGGTTTGGCACACCTCCCCAACCGCACACGTGATGCTCGGCGAGACCCTGCCCGGCCTGCTCAGCGATGCCATCGCCGCGTACCGCGCCGCCGACGACAAGCGATCCGCGGCCCGCGCACTGGCCGGCGCCTACCAGATCACCCGCCAATGGCTGCACCACATCCCGGACGGAGACCTCGCCTGGATAGCCGCCGACCGCGCCATGGCCGCCGCCCGCGAGGCCGACGACCCGCACCTCATCGCGCTCGGCGCATGGGCGTTGTCCGCGGCCTACCGCCGCGCAGGACAACAGGACGAGGCCACAAGACTCTGCCTGGCCGCCGCCGATGAGTTGAAGCCCCACATCGACAGCGGCAATCCCGACCCAGACCTGCTCGCCGGCTACGGAATGCTTCACCTCGCCGCCTCCATCAGCGCCGCCCAGTCTGATGAAGACGGGCGCGCCTGGGCGCTTCACCGCGTCGCCGACGACGCTGCACGTGCCCTCGGCGGCAGATACCACCCCTGGACCACGTTCGGGCGAGGCAACGTCGACATCCACGGCCTAGCGATCTACGCCGAGCTAGGCCGATCCCGAGACATCGTGGAGTACGCGTCCCGACTCGACGTCGATGATGTCCCGAGCGTCGAACGCCGCGCCCGCGTCCTCATCGACACCGCACGCGGATACGTGCAGCGCGGCGAAGACGAATCCGCCATCCTCGTACTCCTCGACGCCGAACAGGTCTCCGCCGATGAGGTGCGCGACTCCGGGCTCGTGCAAGACCTCCTACGCGAACTGCTCCACCGCGACCGAGCACGCGCCCGCGCACACGTCCGCGACCTCGCCCGCCGAGCCGGCCTGATCGCCGCTTAACCAGGCCGCAGGCTCGTGTTTCGAGGTTGGGTGCCCTGACCTGTGCGGCGATCACGGCGTGGCCGACCTGACCAGTCGGTCGGGAGGCGTACCGTTGTCGCGAGCGAAAGCGTCTCGGACAGGAGGCCCGGCGTGGCGCGGTACGACCTCGGCAAGTCGAGCGACCTGCGACGGTGGGCTCGCGACACGGTGAGAGGCATGGAAAAGGAACTTAACCGTGAGTTCCGGCAGCGTCCCGTGCGGATTCCAGTCGAGATCGAGCAGCGACCCAGCAGCGGGCCGCTGGGGGGCTACGCCAGGCCGCTGGGGGGCTACGCCCGGCCGCTCGGCGCTGCCTCCTCTGCGGCTCATACCGCTGGCGACGTCACTATCAACGTGAGCGGAGACGGCAACCAACTCGCCGTCGGCAATTCTGGCGAGGTTCGGCAGAGCATCGTCCGAGGGCTGCCCGCGAGCGACCTGGCTGAGCTGATCAAGCAGTTGCGGCTTGTGCTGCCGGAGCTGGGCCTGAACGCAGAGGATCAGGATGACTACGAGGCCGCGCTCACGACGGTCGAGAAGGAAGTCGAGCGCGATGAGCCCAACAAGGGTCGGGTTCGGCGCGCGCTGGCCGCGATGGGCGACTTCCTCAAGGGCACCAAGGCCAGCGAGACCGCGAAGGCGCTTGCGCCGCTGGTGAGTGCTGCTGTCCAGGGTCTGCAATCCGCCAGCGGGTAGCGGTGCCGACGGCAAGCCGTCGGGGAAGGATCTCCTAGCCTTGCGGCAGTAGCGCGGCGACCGTGGCCGGCGTGGCGTTCGCGATGTCGGACGCGACGATGGGACCGCCCTGCGAGACCGATGCGGCGGCCCGCCCGTGAACCAGTGCGGCCATCGCTCCAGCCTCGGGGGCTCGGACGCCGCCAGCTATGAGGGCACCCGCGATTCCCGCAAGGACGTCCCCTGACCCGGCGGTCGCCAGCCATGCGGGGCCGTCGCCTTGGCTGAACAACCTCCTGTCCGGCGCCGCGATGAGGGTGTGATGGCCTTTCAGGAGCACCGTCGCGTCCGCCTCGCGCGCCAGCCAGGACGCGTGACGCATGGGCCGTGCCTCGACCTGCTCGCGCGTCACCTGATGCCCCAGCATGTTGAGCATCCGCGCAAGCTCGCCGGCATGCGGCGTCAACAGCACATCGTCGGCTGACGCGGGCCTCGATCCGGCCGCCCGACGGCGGACACACGCCTCCAACGCGCCCGCGTCTACCACGCACGGGAGTCCCGAACTCAACGCCTCATCGATTGCCCGGTCCTGCGGCTCGTCATCCTCAACGCCCGAGCCCAGCAGCCACGCCTGCACCCGCCCAAGCCCAGGCACAACCTCGGGCCTCGCCGCCAAGACATGCTCTGTCACGCGTTGCGGCCCGATGTACCGGACGATCCCCACCCCGGCACGCACCGCGCCAGCACAGGCGAGGACCGCTGCACCCGGGTACATGTCCGAGCCGGCCACAACGCCTAACACGCCGCGGGTGTACTTGTGATCCGACCGTCGCGGCACCGGCCACCGCGCGCCTACGCCGAGCGGAGTTAGGCGCTGCACTACAGGCTGGGCTCGTAGCTCACGCGCCGTGCCGACATCTATGAACACGAGTCGGCCCGCTGCGTGCGACGCAGGTGGTGCCAGCAAAGAGGGGCTGAGCACGCCGCAGCTAACGGTCACGTCTGCTCGAACGTGACGCTCCGGCGTCTCTCCCGTGTCCCGGTCAACACCGCTCGGCAGGTCAACCGCCACCACGGGCACGCCACTTGGGATGGCGCCCACCAACTCATCGGCGGGAGCCCGAAGACCAGCCGATCCACCGGTACCGACCACGCCATCGATAACAAGATCAGCCTTCGCGAGCGCGGAAAGGCCCGTCTCGCGACCATTCGCCGAGTGGGCGTCAATCACACGACCCCCGACCTCGCGTAGGGCCGTAACGCCGGGCTCGAACGCCCTGTCGCCGACAAGCAGCGCGTACACCTGGGCCCCACGCTTGCGGAGCCGTGCACCGGCCAGCAACGCGTCACCGCCGTTCTTGCCAGGACCAGCCAGCAGAACCACGCGATGCCCGTTAACCCTTCCGCGACGTTGTCGTAGCACACCCGCACACGTGACCGCCAGTCCTGCTGCCGCCCTCACCATCAAAGAACCATCCGGCAGGTTCGCCAACGCTCGCGCGACCGCGGCTTGTACATCCTCGGCCAGGTACGCCGACAGCACCTCCACGTCATGCACCCGCACAGGCTCGCACACGTGGTGCCTGAAGTGTTGGGGGGCGTGACCCTCTAGCAGGGAGCCGACTTAGCCGTTGAATTCACGATCAACACCCTGGCACCAGGCGGCGCGCCAAGCCACGTCCTCGACCCCAGTAGGTGGCCCCACCGCCCCGCTCTTCACGGCTCGGTCAAGCACAACCAATGTGGTCGACGCGAGGTGCTTGGTGCTACGCCTCGCCGTCGGACTGTGGATCCTGCCCGACTTCGGTCTCGGGCCTGATGATCGGGCGAGTGCGACGGGGACGCCGGGTCCAGTTGGGATCTCCCTTATGGATCTCGGTCATGAACTTGAGGTACTCAGGCGTTCCCCACTCTGGGATGCCGCCGAGATCGTCTGCTGCATCTTGGGCGATCGTCAGGCCGATCCAAAGATCCGCTGCGGCAGCGGTCGTTCCCTCTAGGTCGATCACGATTCGCCTACCCGCGACGACAAGGATCAGCTTCCAGTCGTCGCTAG
>WHSM01000367.1 GCA_009380105.1 Micromonosporaceae bacterium | reverse complement strand
CGCCTCGGTGACCGCGATGGTGCTTGTCATCGACAGATCCTCCTGTTCGGCAACGGTGGCGCTGCGGCGCCATGATCGAGTAGCTTAGGTAAGCCTTACCTATCTTGCAACGACCAGGCGGTGGGTGTCGCCGGCAGACCTGCGTGCTACCTGTCGGAACGCCCCGGAAACGCCGGGCCGAAAGACACCTCCTGTGATCGACATGCCGGAATGGCTGGCGATCACGGAGCCCACGGCGTAGAAACGAAGGTGCGGACCTGATACGGCGAGTGGGCTACGTTCCCCCTCTCATATCGGCTCCGTGTACGGCCGCCGGGCACCCACGCGCGACCAGCCGCGGGAGGCGTGTCGAGTCGGGACCATGAAGGCCTCCGCCTCGACGGAAAAGTTGCACGCTTGGTAACCCGGAGTGGTTGTACGGTGACGGCGCCTCTCAGTGACAGAGGCGCCGTCCGCTTGTCTCCCCCAAGATCTGCCCGGCGCGGACGCGACGGAGAGTCACGGCGTCGTAGACGCGACAGAAAGCCACGCTGTCGGAAACGTCCGTCACGGCGCCTCAGCCAAGGGCAGAGCCTCGCAAAGCGAGAGATCAGGGCACTAGGCTGACCCGCGGCCCTCGTAACCCCCAGTGATCACTATGGAGGCAACATGCGCCGGCCCGGGCGCGCCCGCATGCGGCGCCACGCCGCCCCGATCCTCACCGTGCTGTCACTGACAGTCACCCTCACCGGCTGCGCTGAGGAACTCCAGCACAAGCACCGCAATGTGGTCAACGCCGAGTCGTTCCTGCGCCAGGCCGACCACCACTTCGTCTCGGAGATGAAGCGCAAGCCGGTGAACCTCGCCGAACACGCGCGCTGTTACTTCGCGGTGGCCGACTCCGACGAGCAGATCCAGGACGCCGTCTACTGTGGAGCGGCCCGGGCGTACGGGGGTCGCGCTGGGCAGGTGTGGTGGAAGGTCGACTTCACGCCGAAGCAGCGTGGCGACGAGGTGCGCCTGACCCGGCCCGTGCTCAACACCGAGAAACCCGCGCGCCGGCCCGAGGGCGTGGAGCTGATCCGGCCGAGCGGCGCCAGCCCCGACCCCAGGGTCGACCGGATTCCGGCGCCCGAGGCGCGGCCCGGCAAGCCTGGCGCGATGGTCGCCGACGCGGACGGCGCTGACTTCGACGCGGCCCGGCGCCCCCGCGCCAAGGGAGTGCTGCTCGGTCCCACGTACCAGATAAAGATCCGTCACGCCGGTCGGGCAGCGGCGGTGAGTCGACCCGACGGCGGCATGGCGGCAGCGCCCGGCGAAACGCTCTTCGCGACGGACCTAACCCTCGGCGACGGGGTGGAGCCCCCGGACCAGGATGTCGCCTCCGGCGATCGGTCGCGGGACACCACATACGCCCTGGTCTCCGGCGACCGGCGCCGCGACGTCACCGAGGCGCTCACCGGGCGGAAGCGCGCGGTGCTGGCGGTCTCCGCGCCGAAGCGGTCCGAGCCGCGTCTGGAGGTGACGGTGGACGGCACCACCCAGGCGCTGTCGCTGAAGACTGGCGAGCGTACCTCCCCGAAGGCCGCGGCGTATTACCGGTCCGATCCCACCACCGAGATCGGCAAGAAGTACCGCGAGCGCGCGTCCCGCGGTGACTTCCGGTTCGTCTACTCCGTGCGGTACGAGGTGGCCACGCTCACCCCGTACAGCGCCGAACTCGGCTGGGCGCCCGCCGGCCGGGCCTGGCTCATGATCGGCTACCGGGACGCGAAATTGCGGGACGAGCGGTCGCGACAGTTCCGCAGCGCCCACCAGACCTCCGGGGCCTACGCCCTGAAAGCTGCGAAACCGACGCCGAGCCCCAGCGCGAAGCCGACCCGCTCACCCAGCGCGGAGCCGAGCGGCTCACCCAGCGCGGAGCCGAGCGGCTCACCCAACGCCAGCCCGAGCGGCGGCCCCGCGGGAGCCGGCCCGCCACAATTCCGGCGGGTCCTCGGAAGTGGCGAAGGTGTGATTGTCTTCGAGGTGCCGGACGACTTCGCCGACGGTGAGTTCGCAGCCTCACCTGCCTTCTCCTTCACCTCGTCGGAGGCGTCACCAGCGTCCGGCGTCGTGACACTGCCAACGAAGAGGCACGCCTTCAGAATCGCCGAGTGAGGCGCGGAGTAGCCTTCCCCCACCCCCCGGGGAACACCAAGGAGCCACCGCGATGTACCCAAGTGAGCCACAGCCGGGGCAACCGGCCGGCGAACCCAGTTATCAGCCCGGACCAGAGCCAGCCGGCGGTTACGGCCCCGTTCCGCAGCCGCCGCAGCTGGGGCACGGCCAGCCGTCTGCGTTCGCCAGCCTCCGGGTCCGGCTGTCGGACGCGCTGATCGGCGGCGGAGCGCTGCTGGTGTTCCTGTTCTCGTTCGCGCCTTTCATCTCGTACGACGACCGCGAGCTGGTCCGCAGACTGGAGGACGAGAACCTGCCGACCTGGTTCTCCGCGTGGGCGCTGGAGACGTTCCTGGCGCCGCTCACCTGGTGGGTGATCATCGCGGCGATCGGCATGCTGGCGCTGGTCGGGGCTGGGTTCACGGCGTCGAGGGATCGGCAGCTGCTCGGGTTCCGGCTCGGTCAGGCGCAGCTCGTGCTGGCGTACTTCGCGTTCGTGGTGTTGGCCGGGTACGCGCTCTCGGCGAAGACCCTCGTCTTCGGCTCCGAACTGCAGGACGAGTCCTTCTCGGACGCGCCGACCGGCGAGATGTCGTTCGGCTGGGGCGGCGTGTTCATGCTGCTGGGCGCGTTGGCAGCGGCGGTCGCCGCGACGTTCGCGTACCTCGACATCGACCCGGTGATCTGGCCGCTGCCCGGCAAGGCGCAACTGGTCGGACCCCCACCGCAGCCGGGGCAGCCGGCCTGGGGCTACCAGCCCCACAGCCCGCACCAGCCGGCGCCGCAGCACCCCGGCGCCGCACCACAGCCGACCGCCGCACAGCCAGGAGTCGCGCCGCCGTCTGACGCCACATCGCAGGCCGACCAAGGTGAGGCCGACGGCGGCCACGGGAGCCCGCCAGCTCCACCGCAGACGACCCCCTGACAACGGGGCTTGCCGACTCAGCCGGCGAGCACCCGGTCCGCGATCGACACCGTCTCTCCGGCGCCGATGACGACCGCCGCCGCGTAGTGCTTCAACCAGGACCGCAGCCCGTCCGGGGTGCCGGTCGCGCACGCGCCCGCGGCGCCGGTGTACTCCGGCTGCCGCTCCAGATGACCGGCCTCCACGACGATCAACGCCCGCGGATCGAGCCCTCGGTCGATCAGCGTGAGGCGAGCCGCGGCCCGCGCCACCACGCCGTTGGCGGCGGCGAAGGGGCGTACGGCCAGAAGCTCTCCATGCACCACAGCGGCGAGAAGCAGCGCCGGAGCATCGGCGCTGCCGGCCACCAGCCGCGCCAGCCCGTCCAGCCGCGCGGACACCTCCGACGCCGGCAGGTGCGAGCCGCTGGGCCGGCCCAGGTCGGGATCCGAAGCCAGGCCTCGCGCCGCGAGCACGTGCAGCCGGGCCAGCACCTGCGACGGGGCGCGACCCCAGGAGTCGGCCAGTCTGGGAGCGGCCTCCGTGACGCGCAGCGCTCCCTGCACCACAGGGTCGGTCACGGCGCCGCCCCGGATCTCGTCGGCCGGGTAGTCGTGGCCTTCCAGGGCGGCTGACGCCTGGGCGGCCCGGAGCGCCGTCTCGGCGGCCAGCGGCCCGCCCTGACGGCGCAGCGCACGGTGGCGCAGCGCGTCATCGACGGCCGCGCGGGCTTCGGCGAGGGCGTCGGAGACACCCTCCAGATCGAGCAGGGGAGCCAGCGGGTCGGCCTCGGTCACCAGGGGCACGCTACCCGTTTGCCGCATGCCACGGACCTTTGGCCGCGATCTTGGGGCCGCAAGGTGTCGCACAGGTCACCCGGCGCCACTAAGTTGACGCATGTAACCCGGTTGTCACGCAAGGAGTCCTGAGCCGATGACAGAGACCCCGCACCAGCAGGGCCCCGCACTGGAGAACCTGCTCTCCGAGACCCGCCGTTTCGATCCGCCCGCCGACCTCGCCGCCGCCGCGAACGTCAAGGCGGACGCCTACGAGGAGGCTCGAAGCGACCGCCTTGCGTTCTGGGCGAAGCAGGCCGAGCTACTCGACTGGGCCGAGCCCTTCACCGACGTGCTCGACTGGAACAACCCTCCCTTCGCGAAGTGGTACACCGGCGGGAAGCTGAACGCCGCTTACAACTGTGTGGACCGGCACGTCGAGGCCGGCAAGGGTGAGAAGGTCGCGTTCCACTGGGAAGGCGAGCCGGGTGACGCCCGCACCATCACGTACGCCGATCTGAAGACCATGGTCTGCAAGGCGGCGAACGCGCTGGCCGACCT
>WHSM01000268.1 GCA_009380105.1 Micromonosporaceae bacterium | reverse complement strand
CGGCGAGAATCTCCGCCATGGCCAAGCGCGACGTGTTGTCCCGGGTGGGCGCTGACCTCGCCCGTGGCCACACCCATGTCGCGATGCAGCGCCTGGTCAGCCTCACCAGGGCGTACCCCCATGATCTGGAGGTACGGGAACCTCGCGCCGCGCTCAACCGGCAGATCGGCAACTGGCCGGAGGCGGGCCGTTGGAGCTTCCTCGGCGAGCACGTCGAGCCGGCGGAGCTGGCCGCGTTCGTCCGGGTATACCCCAGCCCTTTCGGGCGGCTGCGGGCGCTGCGACTGCGTGCGGACATCTCGGACTCGCTCGGTCCGCTGGCGCGGCAGCGGTTCGTGGATCTGATGGAGGAGGCCCGCCACGAGGCCGGGCCCCTGGTTCCTCCAGGATGCCGGCGGGCTGTGGCGCGTACCCAATGGAGATCTTGGGCTTGGGCGGGACGCGGTGGGCGGTGCCGGTGACCTGTGGTAGAACGTGTTATTGATTTTGTGGGCCGACTCCCTGAACACTGCCTGTACTTGAGCGTGGTTGCGGGTATTGCTGTGAACGAGAACGTGTCCTAGGGTCACTCGTGTAACCGAGCTGAAACGCGTTACTGGCGCGCTGATGGAGCTGGGGGTGCCGGGTGGCGAGCACGTCCCTCGAAGGGAAGGTCGCTGTCGTCACCGGGGCAGGCGCCGGGCTCGGCCGCGCCGAGGCCCTCGCGCTGGCCCGCGCGGGCGCTGACGTGGTGGTCAACGACCTCGCCAGCGGCGCGCAGAGCGTGGTCGAGGAGATCGAAGCCATCGGCGGCAAGGCGCTGCTCGTCGCGGGCCACGTCGCCGAGCGCGCGACCGCCGACGCCCTCGTCACCGCCGCTGCCGAGCGCTTCGGCGGCCTGCACATCGTGGTGAACAACGCGGGAGTCCTGCGGGACCGGATGTTGTTCAACATGTCCGACGACGAGTGGGATCTGGTGATCCGGGTCCACCTGCGCGGCCATTTCCTGCTGTCCCGCAACGCCGCGGCGTACTGGCGCGAGCAGTCCAAGCGGGCCGCCGCGGCGACGTACGGCCGGATCGTCAACACCTCCTCGGAGGCCGGTCTGGTCGGCTCGGAAGGCCAGCCCAACTACGCCGCCGCGAAGTCCGGCATCGCGGCCTTCACCGTCGCCAGCGCACGCTCGCTGGCCCGCTACGGGGTGCGCGTGAACGCGATCTGCCCGCGGGCGCGCACCGCGATGACGGCGCACGTGTTCTCCGATCCTCCCGACAGCGGGCACGATCCGCTCGACCCCGAGCACGTCGCGCCGCTGGTGGCCTACCTCGCCTCTCCGGCCGCCGACGCGGTCAACGGCCAGGTCTTCATCGCGTACGGCGGGATGGTCGCGCTGCTCGCCCCGCCGACCGTGGAGCGCCGCTTCGACGCGGGTGAAGGGGCCTGGACCGCCGACGAGCTCGCCGCTACGGTGGGTGATTACTTTTCCGAGCGGGATTCACAAAAGACGTTCTCCTGTGCCGAGGTGCTGACCCTGTCCTGACCTTCCGTCTCACCGTCTCACGAGGAGGTCGCCCGTGCGGCTCCGCCTGACGACTCGCCTGACCGCGCCGACCGCCGCGCTGGCCGCTGTCGCGCTGTGCCTGTCCCTGGCGGGATGCGGCTCGCGGCTCTCCCCTGAGGAGGTACGCCGCGCCCAAGGCGTCGCGGGCGACGGCGGAGGCGTCGGGGTCGGCGACGACACCCCGGGCGAGGGGTCCGCGACCGGCGGATCGTCGACCGGGGGCGCGGGCAACGGCGCCGGGCCGAGCGGCGGCGGCTCCGGGGTGAAGGCCGGAAGCTGTGAGGGGTTCTCCAACTCGACCGGCATCACCAACAGCACCATCAAGATCGCCAACGCGTCCGACATCAGCGGCCCGGTGCCAGGGTTGATGGAGTCGGCGCAGCAGGCCGTGAAGGCGTTCGTCGCGCACTTCAACTCCAGCCAGAAGATCTGCGGCCGGAAGCTCGACGTGATGAACCTCGACAGCCGCACCGACACCGCCGGCGACCAGCAGGCCGCGATCAAGGCGTGCCGGGAGGCGTTCGCGATGGTCGGCTCGCTGTCCGCGTTCGACCACGGCGGCGCCAAGACCGTCACCGACTGCGGCATCCCCGACATCCGCGCCGCGACGGTCAACACGGCCCGCCAGCACGCCCCGACCGTGTACGCCGCCAACTCCGTGCAGGTCAACGAGATCCCGGCCGTGGTGCCCGACTACCTGAAATCCAGGTACCGAGCGCGGCGAAGAACGCGGCCTTCCTCTACCTCAACGCCGGCGCCGCCGCCGCGAACGCCAAGAGCTGGATCGCCGGCTGGAAGCAGCGCGGCTTCACCTTCACCTACACCGAAGGCATCGAGACCTCCGAGTTCAACTACTCGCCGTACGTCACCCAGATGAAGAACAAGGGCGTGAAGTACGTGCAGTTCCTCGGCTCGTACCAGCACGCTGTCCGGCTCGCCACCGCCATGCGGCAGCAGGGATTCAAACCGGACGTGTTCCTGCTCGACCCCACCGGCTACAACATCAACTACGTCAAGTCCGGCGGCTCCGCGGTGGAGGGCACGCGGGTGTTCACCAACAGCGCGACCTTCGAAGACCCCCAGACGGCCGAGATGCGCCTCTACCGGGGTTGGCTGGAGCGGGTCGCGCCGGGCGCCACGCCGTCGTACTTCGGGCTGTTCGCCTGGTCGGCGGCCCGGCTGTTCACCGAGCAGGCGCTCAAACTCGGCGGCAAGCTGACCCGCAAGAGCCTGATCGCCGCGGTCGCGAAGGTGCGCGCCTGGAACGGCCACGGCCTGTTCGCGCCGCAGGACGTCGGCGGCAAGCACACTGCCGGCTGCAACTCGATCATCCGGCTGAAGCACGGCAAGTGGGTCCGCGAGTCCAAGCGCTACCTCTGCGGCGCCGTCGTCAACACCGGCGTCAGCGGGTGAGGCGCGATGTCCACACTGCTGTCCTTCACCGCGCTGGGTCTGTTCACTGGGGCGGCGTACGCGATCGCCGCCAGCGGCCTGGTGCTCACGTACACCACGACCCGGGTGTTCAACCTGGCCCACGGCGCCATCGGGATGGTGATGGCGTTCGTGTACTGGCAGTTGTCCGTCGCGTGGGGGCTGCCGATCTGGGCCGCGCTCGGCCTGGTGCTGCTGGTGATCGCGCCGCTGTTCGGCATCGTGATCGAGCGGGTCATGATGCGCGGCCTCGGCGACGCCCCGGTCAGCGTCGGCCTGGTCGTCACGGTCGGGCTCTTCGTCGGGTTGATCGGGGTCGCGCAGGCGTTCTGGCCGCCCCGGGCGCGCACCGTCGACCAGTTCTTCGGCCGAGCCGGGGTGACGGTCGGTGACGCCCACATCAGCTACCACAGCCTGCTCACGATCGCCCTGTCCATGGTGGTCGCCGGCGGCCTGTACGTCCTGCTGAACCGCACCCGCATCGGCGCCGCGATGCGCGCCTCGGTCGACAATCCGGAGCTGCTGGGCCTGTTCGGTGGCCGGCCGCAGCGGGTGTCGATGGCGAGCTGGGCCATCGGGGCCGCGTCCGGCGCGCTCGCCGGCATCCTGCTCACCCCGGTGCTGTCCCTGGACTACTACGAGCTGACGCTGCTGGTCATCAACGCATACGCCGCCGCGATGCTCGGCCGGCTGCGCAGCCTGCCGCTGACCTTCGTCGGCGCGATGGTGCTGGGGCTGCTCCAGTCGTACGCGGTCGGCTACCTGCCGAGCAGCGAGTTGCTGCAGGGGTTCCGGGCTGTGATCCCGACGCTGATGCTGTTCGGAGTGCTGCTGTTCGTGCCGCAGGCTCGGCTGCGGGTGGGCCAGGTGAAAGGCATCGTCTCGGCGCCGGTGCCGTCGCTGCGGCGCTCCGTCACGGCCGGGCTCGTGCTGGTCGGCGTGGTCGCGGCCGCCACGCCACTGCTCCCGGCCGACCTGGTGATGCTGGCGTCGATCGCGCTGATCTACGGCATGGTGATGCTGTCCCTGGTGCTGCTCACCGGGTACGGCGGCCACGTCTCCCTGGCGCAGCTCACCTTCGTCGGCATCGGCGCGATGGTGCTGGCCAAGCTGGACAGCCCGTCGGTGTTCGCGCTGGTCGTCGCGGCGCTCGCGGCGGCGGCCGTCGGGGCGCTGATCGCGTTGCCGGTGCTGCGGCTCACCGGCCTCTACCTGGCCCTGGCCACGCTGGCGTTCGGCCAGTTGATGGACAAGCTGGTGTTCCAGGCGCCGTTCGCGTTCGGGTTCAACGAGAGCCTCACGGCGCAGCGGCTGCGCCTGCTGGGGTTGGAGTTCGGCACCGAGCAGGCGTACCTGGTGCTGATTGCCATCTGCTTCGCCGGGATGGCGGTCGGGCTGCTCGCGCTGCGCCGGGGCCGGATCGGCCGGCTGCTGCTCGCCATGCGCGACAGCCCCGCGGCGTGCGGCACCCTCGGCCTGAGCCTGCGATGGTTCCGGGTCGGCCTGTTCGCGGCGTCGGCCGGGATGGCCGGCTTCGCCGGAGCGCTGCTCGCCGGGCTGCGGCAGACCGTCGCGGCGACGGACTTCCAGGTGTTCGCCAGCCTGCCGCTGCTGCTGCTGGCGGTGGTCTGCGGCGTCACGTCGGTGACCGGCGCGCTGACCGGCGGGTTCCTGCTGATGCTGTTGCCGCTGACGCAGTCGGAGTATCCGGCGTTGGCCGGCGTGGTGTACCTGATCATCGGGTTCGGCGCGGTCGGCCTCGGCCGGGATCCGAACGGGCTGGCCAACCAGCTCTTCCGGCTGGGCGGGTGGCTGCGGTCCCAGTCATGGTGGCCGCGCCGCTCGTACGAGCCGCCCCTGACGGCCTCCGCTCCGGCCGAGGAGGTGCCCAGTGGCGTTGCTTGACGTCGCGGACGTCACCGTGCGGTTCGGCGGCGTGACGGCCGTCGACGGCGCCTCGATCAGCGCCGAGCAGAGCCGGATCACCGGGCTCATCGGCCCGAACGGCGCCGGCAAGACCACGCTGTTCAACGTGATCACGGGCCTGCAGCCGCCGACCGCGGGCACGGTGCGGCTCGGCGGGCGGAACCTGGCCCGCTGGCCGCCGTCGCGGCGTGCCAGGGCCGGCATGGGCCGCACCTTCCAGCGCCTGGAAGCCTTCGGCTCTTTGACGGTACGGGAGAACGTGCTCGTCGCCCGCGAGATCCACCAGGGAGTGAAGGGTCTGCTGCGCGGCTCCGGTTCCCGGGTCGACGAGTTGTTGGAGCGGGTCGGGATCTCCGGATATGCCGCGCACCGCGCCGACGCCGTGCCGACCGGGGTGGCGCGGTTGCTGGAGATGGCCCGCGTGCTCGCCATCGACCCCCGGCTGCTGCTGCTCGACGAGCCGTCCTCCGGGCTGGACGAGTCCGAGACGGCCGCGTTCGGCGCGCTGCTGCGGGAGTTGGCGGCGGAAGACCGCACGATTCTGCTGGTGGAGCACGACATGGACCTCGTGATGAGCGTCTGCGACGTGATCCACGTGCTGGAGTTCGGCCGGATCATCGCATCCGGCACGCCGGAGGAGATCCGCGCCGACACGCGGGTGCAGGAGGCGTACCTGGGCGCGGAGCCCGCCAGCGCGACCGGAGGCCAGCCGTGACCCCGCCGATTCTCGAGCTGATCGGCGTGCGCGCGGCGTACGGCCGGATCGAGGTCCTGCGCGGCGTGGACCTGCGGATGCCGCGCGGGGCGGTCGTGGCGCTGCTCGGCGCCAACGGAGCCGGCAAGACCACGCTGCTCAAGGTGATCAGCGGGCAGCTCGCGCCCACCGAAGGCGACATCCACCTCGCCGGGGTGCACGTCAGCGGCGCGACCCCGGACGAGCTGACCCGGGCCGGGCTGTGCACGTTGCCGGAAGGGCGCGGCGTGTTCCCCAACCTCACCGTCGAGGAGAACCTTCGCCTCGCCTCGTACGCCGGAACCCCGGTCGAGCGGATCCTCGACGAGGCGTACGACCGGTTCCCGCGTCTGGCGGAGCGGCGGCGGCAGCTCGCCGGCACCATGTCCGGCGGCGAGCAGCAGATGCTCGCGCTGGCCCGGGCGCTCGCCAGCGATCCCGCGCTGCTGCTGCTGGACGAGCTGTCCATGGGGCTCGCGCCCATCATCGTCGACCAGCTCTACGAGACGGTCGCCCAGATCGCCGACGCCGGGGTGTCGATCCTGGTGGTCGAGCAGTTCGCACGCAGCGCGCTCAGGGTCGCCGACTACGCCGCTGTGATGCACGGCGGCCGGATCGTCGCGACCGGTGAGCCGGCGGAGATCCGCGCCCACCTGGCGGACGTCTACCTCGGAGGAGCGGCATGAGCCACACTAT
>WHSM01000064.1 GCA_009380105.1 Micromonosporaceae bacterium | reverse complement strand
GACGGGGTGTTCACCCCAGACCTGGTCGAGACGTGGGTCGAGTTCAAGCGGGAGAACGAGGTGGATCCGATCCGCCTGCGCCCGACTCCGCACGAGTTCGCGCTGTACTTCGACATCTGATCCACCTGTCCGTCGACGGGCCCCGCCTCCCTCCCGCAGGCGGGGCCCGTCGCTGCAAGGGCCTGACGCGGAGGTACGCGCCGAGGCGGCTGTGTCTCACCTCATCGGCCTGGCCTTCGCGCGTTACGTCGTCAAGATCGAACCGCTCGCGTCGACCTCGGTCGAGGAGCTGGTCGCTCTGGTGGCGCCGGTCGTCCAGCGGTGCTTCGACCCGGTCGATCCCGCTTGACGGCGTCCGGGGCGCCCTGTTCGATGGAGATCAACTCATATCCCCCGGAGGTCACCGTGAACATCCAGCTGTCCCGCCACTCGCGCGTCACCGCGGGAGTCCTACTGCTCGCGCTCGTCACCGTGGAGACGGGCGGGCTGTACCTGGTGCGTGTCGTCGGCTACGGCGAGGAGGTGACCGCGTTCCAGCTCGGATTCGCTCGCGCCGGGCACGCGCACGCGGGCGTGCTGCTGATCCTCTCGCTGGTGGCGCTGCTCTACGCGGACGCGGCCCGGCTGACCGGGGCTGTGGGATGGCTGGGACGACTGTGCATCCCAGCCGCGGCGCTGCTGATGCCGGGCGGTTTCTTCTTCTCGTCCATGGGTGACGGGCTCACCCGGCCCAACAGCTTGATCTGGATGGTGTGGATCGGCGGCGTCGTGCTCGCAATCGGCCTGATCACGCTCGGCGTGAGCCTGCTCCGTTCCGGCGTCACGCATCCCGCTGACTGACCATCATGCGATGGGCGACGTTCCTGCTGGTCCTGGCGCACCTCGGCGTGGGAGGCGTCTGGCTGGGCGCGATGGCGTACAGCCTGACCGTGGCCCAGCCGGCGATCACACGCCTGTTTCCACGCCCCGAGGCGGCGGAGGAGGCGTACCGGGAACTGGCCGCCCGCAACCGGTGGCGGGTGGTCGGCCTGCTGGCCGTGCTCGCCGGCAGCGGCGTCGCCCTGGCGGCGCTCGCCGGGCCGAGGCCGCTGGCGTGGTGGCTGTTGATCGCCGCCAAGACCGGGCTGTTCGTAGCGGCGGCAGGCCTGTTCTGGTGGGTCTCGTGGCGGGGTTGGCCGCGTCGGCTGTTCGCGCTGCCGGAGGAGCTGGCGCCGTTGCAGCGGCGGTTCCGCCACGTGGCGGTCGCCCTCGCCGCGTGCGGCGGCGCCGCGTTCGTGCTCGGCGTGGCCGCGGCGAGCCTCGCCTCGTGATCAACCTCGGCGGGGCCCGGGCGCGGCGTCGGGGTCTCCGCGTCGCTCGTCGCGCGCATACGATGTCGCCTTGTGAAGAGGTCGATAGATCGGCGCCGATTCCTGCAGCTCTCCGCGGCGACTGGCGCCGCCGTGGCGGTGGCTGCTCCCGCGGCGGCCATGGCGGATCAGGACGAGCGGCGGGCGTACGTGCTGGTGCTCGACGGCCTGCGGCCGGACGAGGTCACCCCGACCCTGATGCCGCGGCTGAGCGCGTTGCGCGCCCAGGGAACCTGGTTCCCCGGCGCCAGGTCACTGCCGGTGATGGAGACCATCCCGAACCACACCATGATGATGAGCGGCGTGCGCCCGGACCGCTCCGGCGTGCCCGCCAACTCGGTGTACGACCGGGACGAGAAGGCAGTGCGCACGCTAGATCGGCCCGACGACCTCCGCGCGCCCACGCTGCTGGAGCGGCTCCCGGCGGAGCTGGACCTCCCCACCGGCTCGGTGCTGTCCAAGGAGTACCTCTTCGGGATCTTCGGCGAGCGCGCGACGCACCGCTGGACTCCGGCGCCGGTCATCCCGGTCAGCGGGCACGCGCCGGACGCGGCGACGACCGACGCGCTGATCGGGATGGTCGAGGAGCACGACCCCGCGCTGGCGTTCGCCAACCTCGGCGACGTCGATCGAATGGGTCACTCCGACCTCACCGGGACCACCCTCAAGGCGGCGCGGACAGCGGCCCTCGCCTCCACGGACCTCCAGCTCGGACGTTTCGTGTCGCTGCTGCGGGACACCGGCCGCTGGGAGTCCTCGCTGCTGATCGTGCTCGCCGACCACTCCATGGACTGGTCGCTGCCACACCGCCTGGTCTCGGTGAAGTCCCACTTCGACCAGAACGACCTGCTCGCCGGCAACGTCGGGTACGCCCAGAACGGCGGCGCCAACCTGCTCTACTGGACCGGCGACCCGGGCCAGCGCGACGCCGCGACCGCCGAAATGCGCCGCGTGCTCGCCGACGTGGACGGCGTGTCGGCCGCGCACGCGCCGCCGGATCTGCGGCTCGGTCCCGAAGCCGGAGACCTGGTGGTCTACTGCGGGCCCGGCTGGCGGTTCAGCGACCCGGACCAGTGGTCGAACCCGATTCCCGGCAACCACGGACACCCGGTGACGGAGCCGATCCCGTTCCTGGTCGCTGGCGGCTCGCCCCTGGTCCGCCGGGGGGCCGCCGCGCCTGCGCCCGCGCGCACCGTGGACGTGGCGCCGACGATCGGGGCGTACTTCGGGCTGCGCCCTACGGCCGGCGGGTACGACGGGACGGTCCGCCGGGAAGTGTTCACGGGCAGCCCGCAGCGACGCTGAGGCCTCCTCAGACCGCGAACGTGGCGGGCCGCTCGGTGGCCGGCGGCGCCGGCTTCGCGCGCCACAGCCGTAGCTTCTGGGCCGCCAGACGCGTCAGATACGCCGGGTTGAGCAGCAGGTAACGCCGCCAGAGCCGCTTCGGCTCCAAACCGAGCCGCCACAGCCACTCCAGGGCGTGGCGCTGCATCCAGGCCGGCGGCTTGCGCAGACCACCCGCGTGGTAGTCGAACGCAGCGCCGACCGCGAGCAGCGGCATGTCCAGCAGCGGCCGCATCGCGTACGCGAACTTCTCCTGCCGAGGGCAGCCGAGGCCGACCAGGACGACCCGGGCGCCGGAGGCGGCGATCCTGGAGGCGATCTCCTCGGGCTCCCCGTCGCCGGCGGCGCGGAACTTGGACGGCTCACTGCCGGCGATCTTCAGCTCGCCGAACATCTTGGTCAGCGCGGGGATAAGCCGGTCCAGGGTCTCCTGGGTGGAGCCGTACAGATAAACGGGCAGCCCGGCCTCGGCGGTGCGGGAGAGGACCCGCAACGTCAGCTCGGGGCCGTACACCCGGTCTGTCAGGCCGGCGCCGTGCAGCAGGTTCAGCGCCCAGCGCACCGGCTGGCCGTCCGGGGTGATCAGGTCGAAGCTGTTGAGCTGCGCGGCCAGCGCGCGGTCGGCCACGCCCTCCATCACGCCGTGCACCGCGAGCGCGGTCACCGCGTACGGCCTGCCTTCGGACGCGGCGTCGATGATCCGCTGGGTGGCGCCGGCGTAGTCGGTGGCGTCCACGAGGATGCCGAGCACGTTGCGCTTGCTGCTGTCGGCGCGCTTGCTGCTGTCGGCCGTCATCGGGACCTCACTGCCACTTGTCGACGTTCGCCTCGTAGATCTCGCGCAGAATCGCCGGCACGTCGTACTCCATCTTCCAGTTCGGGTAGTGCGAGCCGAACTTCGACATGTCGCTGATGTACCACTGGTGGTCGCCGATCCTGGCCTGGTCCACGTAGTTGATCTTCGCTTCCTTGCCCGTGATCTCCTCGGCCAGCTTGAACGCCTCGATGTGCGAGGTGTTGGAGAATCGGCAGCCGCCCAGGTTGTAGACCTCGCCGGAGCGGGGGGCGCGGAAGAACTCCTCGAACGCGGTTAGCACGTCATGCGAGTGGATCGCGTCGCGGACCATCTTGCCCTTGTAGCCGTACAGGTTGTACGTGCGCCCCTCCATGACGCACCGCATCAGGTACGCCAGGAAGCCGTGCAGCTCCGCCGCCGAGTGCGCCGGGCCGGTCAGGGTGCCGCCGCGGAAGGACGCGGTCTTCAGGTCGAAGTAGCGGCCGTACTCCTGCACCGCCACGTCGGCCGCGACCTTCGAGACCCCGAAGATCGAGTGCATGCTGTTGTCGATCGACATCTCCTCGGTGATGCCGTGGTAGAACTCGTGCGACGGGTCCAGCTCCCACCGGGTCTCCTGCTCGATCAGGGGAAGCCGGTTCGGGGTGTCGCCGTACACCTTGTTGGTGGAGCAGAAGACGAACGCCGCCTCGGGGCAGTGCTGCCGGGTGAACTCCAGCATGTTGAGTGTGCCGACGGCGTTGACGTCGAAGTCGGTCAGCGGCTCCTTCGCGGCCCAGTCGTGGCTGGGCTGCGCGGCGGTGTGGATCACCAGCGAGACGTCCGTGCCGTACCGCTCGAAGATCTTGTTCAGCAGGTCGCGGTCGCGGATGTCCACGTCGTGGTGGGTGTAGTTCGCGCCCAACTCTCCGGTAAGCCGGCCGACCACCCAGGCGGTGGAGCCGTCTTCTCCGAAGAAGTACTTGCGCATGTCGTTGTCGACGCCGACCACGTGCATGCCCAGCTTGGCGAAGTGGCGCACGGCCTCAGAGCCGATCAGGCCGGCCGAGCCGGTCACCAGCGCAACACTCACGCGTCAACTCCTCGTCTGGGGTATGAAGGGCGTCCCGTCCACGAGACACGGTGTCCCACCGCACGGGACATGCTCGCCGTGCGAGCCTACCTGGCCAAAACGGACCCACGGCGCCCGCCTCGGGCCGTCGCTCAGGCGTAGAACACCCGTTCCATCACGTGTCGAGCCCGACGCGCGGCGCGCAGATAGTCATCGCGGAACGCGTCCGAGTCGCTGCCCGCCGGCCAGCCCAGCGCGAGCGCCACCCCGGCCAGCTCCGGGCCCCGGCGCGGCAACTGGTCGGACGGGCGGCCGCGCACCAGCGTGATGGCGTTGCGGACCCGGGTGGCCAGCAGCCATGCCGCGCGCAGCGCCTCGGCGTCGGCGGCGTCGAGCAGGCCGGCGCCCCGGGCGGAGTCCAGCGCGTCGAGGGTGCGGGGCGTCCGCAGACCGGCCACGTCGTGCCCGTGCCGCAGCTGCAGCAACTGCACGGTCCACTCCACGTCGGCCAGCCCGCCGCGACCCAACTTGGTGTGGGTGGCGGGGTCGGCGCCGCGCGGCAGCCGCTCGTGCTCCACCCGTGCCTTGATCCGCCGGATCTCGGTCACCTGCGCCGGCGTCAGGCCGCCCCGGGGGTAGCGGCACGGGTCGGCGAGGGCGGCGAACCGCTCCCCCAGCTCCGCGTCACCGCAGACGAACCGGGCGCGCAGCAGCGCCTGCGCCTCCCAGGCGCCGGCCCAGCGCCGGTAGTACTGCTGGTACGCCTCGAGACTGCGGGTCAGCGGACCCCCGCGCCCCTCGGGGCGCAGGCCGGCGTCGACACCGAGCGGCGGATCCGGCGCGGGCGCGCTGAGCAGCGCGCGGAGCCGCTCGGCGACCTGGCGGGCAGCCTCGGCGGCGGCCTCGTCCGAGGCGCCGGCCGCCGGCTCGTGCACGAAGATCACGTCCGCGTCAGACGGGTAGCTCATCTCCAGGCCGCCCAAGCGCCCCATGCCGATCACGGCCAGCCGCGCGGGCGGCTCCGCGTCGCCGAAGACCGACCGGCTCGCGGCGGCTGACGCCGCCGCAAGCACGGCGTCGGTCAGGTCGGCCAGCGCTGCTCCCACCACGGTCACGTCGGCTAGGCCGAGCAGGTCGGAGGCGGCGATCCGGAACAGCTCCCGCCGCCGCAGCGCCCGCACGCCCCGCACGGCCGCCGACGGGTCGTCGTGGCGGCGCGCCGCGGCCGCCATGCCCGCGACCAGCACCTCCCGCGGCCGGGGCCGCAGCTCGGCGTCGGCGACCAGCAGCCGCAGCGCCTCGGGGTCGCGGGCCAGCAGATCGGTGACGTACCGGGACAGCGCCAGCAGGCGCGCCATCCGCAGCGCCACCGGGCCCTCGTCGCGCAGCAGCCGCAGGTACCACGGGGTGCTGCCCAGGGTGTCGGAGACCGTGCGGTATCCCAGCAACCCCCGGTCCGGCTCCGGCGCGTCGGCGAACTCGCTGAGCAGCATCGGCAGCAGCGTGCGTTGGATCGCGGCGGTGCGGGACACGCCGCTGGTGAGCGCCTCGATGTGGCGCAGCGCTCCGGCCGGGTCGGCGAAGCCCAGCACCTCCAGGCGCTGGCGCGCCGAATCCGGGCCCAGCCGCAGCGCGTCGGTCGGCACCTTCGCCACGGCCTCCAGCACCGGCCGGTACAGCAGCTTCTCGTGCAGCCTCCGCACCCGGGACGCGTGCTCGGACCAGTTCCGGTGAAACTCGCCGACCGCGTCGCGTCGCGGGCTCGCCCGATAGCCCAGGGACTGCGCCAGCCAGCGCAGCGCGGCGGCGTCGTCCGGGACCCGGTGGGTGCGCCGCAGCCGCTGCAGTTGCAGGCGGTGCTCCACGGTGCGCAGGAAGCGGTACGAGTCGGCCAACTGCTCGCCGTCCCCGCGGCCCACGTAGCCGCCGCCGATCAGCGCCCGCAGCGCGTCGAGGGTGGCGACGGCGCGCAGGCTCTCATCGCCGCGCCCGTGCACCAACTGCAGCAGCTGCACCGCGAACTCGATGTCGCGCAAGCCCCCGGGACCGAGCTTGATCTCGCGGTCGGCGTATCGGGTCGGCAGCTGCTCCTCGACCTTGCGGCGCATCGCCCGCACGTCCTCGACCACGCCTGGCCGGTCCGCGGCGCGCCACACCAGCGGACGGATCTCGGCCAGCCACCGCTCCCCCAGCGCGATGTCGCCGGCCGCGGGACGGGCCTTGAGCAGCGCCTGGAACTCCCAGGTGCGGGCCCAGCGGCGGTAGTACGCCACGTGGCTGGCCAGCGTGCGCACCAGCGGCCCGTCCTTGCCCTCGGGACGCAGCGCGGCGTCGACCGGCCAGGCTGCCAACCGGCAGATCTCCATCATGCGGCTGGCCAGCCCGCTGGCGGTCGCCAGCGCCTCGGCGTCGCTGACCGGACCGCCCGCCGCGTCGCCGCTCAGGTCGGGCTCGCACGGCTCCGCGACGAAGATCACGTCGACGTCGCTGACGTAGTTCAGCTCCTGGGCGCCGCACTTGCCCATGGCCACGACCGCCAGTCGGCACCGGGCGGCCGTTCCGCCGCACTCGGCCGCCGCCACCGCCAGCGCGGCGTCCAGGGTCGCGTCGGCCAGGTCGGACAGCTCGGCCATCACCTGTTCCACGTCGCGCTGGCCGGTCAGGTCGGCCGCGGCCAGGCCGAGCAGCGCCCGCCGGTACGCCAGCCGTAGCCGCAGCACCGCCTCCGGCCCGGTGCTCCCGTCGACGGCCTCGCGCAGCCGCGCCCGCACCTGCTCCCGGGACGGCGGCTCGGCCGGCGCGTCCGCCAGCGCCACCCACTCCCCAGGGCAGGCGACGAGATGGTCGCCGAGCGCCGCCGACGCGCCCAGGACAGCGGTCAACGCGGTGCGCAGCGGCTCCTGCTCCCGCACCCGAGCCAAGGTGTCGCCATCGGCCTCCGCGAGCCGCTGCATCTGCCGCGCGGCCAGGTCGGGGTCGGCGGCGCGGCTCAGCCCTGCGAGCACCTCGGCGGCCGCCTCGTCAACGGGTCGCTGCTCCACCGGGTGCCACAGGCCCAGGCCGCCGAGCGCGGCCGCGGCCCGGTCGGCGTCGCTGAACCCGTACCGCGCCAGTTTCGCGGTGGAGGTGCCGGGCCGCCGCGCGCTCGCCACGGCTCACTCGCCGAGGATCGACAGCCGTCGCGCCGGGTCCGTCGCCGCGTCCGGCCGCAGCGTGCCCAGCGCCAGCCCCGCGAAGCGCTCCGCGAAGGGCCGCCAGACCTGCGCGACCTCGTCCAGCGCCGCGACGGCGGCCTCGGCGACCGCGCGCGGGTCCAGGCCGAGCTCGACCAGGTGCGGCGCGTCCTTGCGGGCCCAGGCGGTCACCATCTCGGCGTCGGGCTCGATGTGGAACTGGGTGGCCCAGGCGCGGGGGCCGATCCGGAAGGCCTGATGGGCGTACCGGGTGGAGGTGGCGAGCAGCTCCGCGCCGGGTGGCAGCTCGACGATCTCGTCGAAGTGCCACTGGATCACGTCCGGCGTGAACGGCACGGCCGCGAAGAGCGGGTCGTGGTCAGCGGCGTCGCGGCGCGCGACCAGCTTCGGCCCCAGCTCCGGGCCGGCCACGGCGGCGGCCACGGTCCCGCCGTGCGCCTGCGCGAGCAGTTGCGCGCCGAGGCAGATCGCGAGCGTCGGGACCCGGTCGGCGACCGCGCGCCGCAGCAGCGCGCGCTCGTCGGCCAACCACGACGCTCCGGCGCCGCCGGGGTCGCCGTGCAGCCGCTGCGGCCCGCCGAGCACCACCAGCGCCGCGTGCCCGTCGAACGTGTCGGGCAGCGGGTCGCCGTCGAACGGCCGCACCACGGACAGGTCCAGGCCGGCGGCGCGCAGCCAGTCGCCGAGCCGGCGCACGGGGTCGCTGGGGGCGTTTTCGATCACCAGAGCGCGGGTGTCTGTCACGCCACGAGGTTATCGCCTGGACTGCCTGGCTGACCCGGCCGACCGGCAAAGCTCCGTCAGGGGGCCAGCAGCCGGATCGCGAGGCCGACGAACACGGCGCCGGCGATCCGGTTGAGGATGGTCTCGGCGCGACGCCGCTTCATCAGCCACTCCCCCACCCGGCCGCCGAGCACGGCGATCGCGGCGTCCGCCAGCAGCCCGATCACCACGAACACCGCGCCCAGGATGAAGAACTGTGGGGCGGCGTTGCCGCGGGCAGGGACGACGAACTGCGGCAGGAACGCCACGTAGAACAGCACGATCTTGGGGTTGAACAGGTTGGTGACGGCCGCGCGCCACAGCACGGTCCGCAGCGGCACGCCGCCGCGCCGACCTCATGCCCGCCTCCGCCGTCCAGCCACGCCCGGACGCCGATGTAGACCAGGTACGCGGCCCCGGCGTACCGGATCACGTCGTACGCCAGCGGTGCCGTCTGCAGCAGCGCGGCCAGGCCGAGCGTCGCGGCCGCGGTGTGGACCACCATCCCGACAGCCATTCCGAGTGAGGCGACCACTCCGGCGAGCACTCCCTGGCTGAGCGCGTGCGCCAGCACGTAGGCCATGTCCGGGCCGGGAGTCACACAAATGACCAGCACGGCAACCAGGAAGACGGCGAAGAGCGCGGGATCCACCGGCACGTCGGCTCCAGTAGGGGTCGGTTCTGCCATCGTGTCGTCGCCGCGCTCCACCGAACTCCGACGGAGTGGCCCAACGAACCTCACTGAGCGCAGCTGCGCCTCAACGTAGCGTATTCCGTAGGCCCGATGCAGCCCGTAGGCTCCACATTACGTGCTTTAGCCGGATTATCTGGACGCGCTCATCGGGGGAGGATCAATGCTGCGTTCCATGGCGGAACTGGAGCTGATGGCGCAGAATCCCATGTTTCGCGACCGGGTGCTCGCCAAGGCGCTGCGAGTGGTCGACTACGTGCCGGAGCGGGTGGCGCGCATCCTGGAGGCGCCGAGCATCCGGGACGTGCTGTGCGACTCGGCGCGTTACTCGTTCTACTTCGGTCACAGCCGTGACCTGCTCCGACGCCCGGCGGCCGTGCTCACGCAATTGTTCCTGCTCAACGGGGCCGCGCCCGCGGATGTTTTCACCCGCGCGCTCCCACGCGCCCTTCAGGTGATACTGCGCGAGGCCGCGTTGGTGCGCGACGCCGGGGATTCCGTGGTGTCGGACTTTTCGCTGTGCCCGTACCAGAACCGGTACTTCCTCTCCGACCAGATCTTCGTCAACGAGGGCCCCGGCAAGCCGCTGGTCTTCGCGGCCGACTCGGTGATGCCGCCGCACGCTTCCACGTTCGCCTGCCTGGACGGTTTCGCGCCGGACGAGGGCGGGGATCTGGTGGACCTGGGCTGCGGCAGCGGCGCCCTGGGAGTGATGTGGCGCAAGAGCGAGGGCCGCGTGCTCGGGATCGACATTGTCGACCGCGCCGTGGCGTTCTCCCGGCTCAACGCCGTGCTCAACGGCGTGACAGCCGACTACACCTCGGTCGACGCCAGGGAGGTGACGGTCTCGACGCGGCATCACCGGCTGCTCTTCAACGCGCCGACACTGCCGACGCGCGGGGCGAACGGCGGCGCCGGCGGCATGTCCGCGCGGGACGCGGTCCGGCTGGCCGCCGATGCGGCGCGGCGACTGCTGCGGCCGGGGGGCCGCGCGCAGGTGTTCTGCCTGGTCGAAGCGCCAAGCGAAGGCCCGACGCCGACCGCGCTGGTGCGGCGGTGGCTCGCCAACCAGCCGGTCGACGTCCGCGTGGAGCCCATGCAGTCGCGGTTCTTCGAGGTCACACGGGAGGACGTGGCGCGGGGCCGGCTGGCGCCGGAGAGCCTGCTGGCCCCCGGCGCGGCAGCGGGGCAGGTCCTGCTCGATCACCTACGCTCGGCGTCGATCGCGGCGATTCAGCCGGTGGTGGCCACCGTCACCGTGTGACGGACGCCGGCTCGTCCGGGGTCACCTGCGACAGATCCCGCAGCGCGGGGATCGGCGAGCGGATCACGATCCACACGGCGGCGAGCGCGCCCAGCGCCCCGACCACCATGGTGGCGCGCAGCCCGATCACGCCGCCGAGCGCGCCGCCGATCAGCGCGCCGATCGCGGCCGTGCCGGTGACGGCGAACCGGTAGCCGGCGTTGGTGCGCCCCAGCACATCGGTGGTCACGGCCGCCTGCCGCAAGCTGATCGCCTGGATGTTGTACGCCACCAGGCCCACGCCGTTGATCAGCAGCGCGGCGCCGATCACCGGCGCGGCGATCGCATGCCCCGCCGGGGCGAGCGGGATCAGCAGCGGCGCGGCGTTGGCCACCAGGATCGTGACGATGAGGGTGCGGCCCAGGCCCCAACGCCGGCCCAGCCATCCGGACACAACACTGCCGAGCAGCGCGCCGACCCCAGACATGGTGAGCACCACGCCGATCACCGCCGGGTGCAGGTCCAGGCCCCGGGACAGGTGCAGGATGAGCACCGCCCACAGCATCTGATTGAACAGGTTGTACGCCGCGGCCTCGATGCCGAGCGCCCGCAGGTACGGGTTGCGCAGCAGCAGCCGTAGGCCCTGCCCGATCTCGACGGTCACCGACGGCCGGCCGCCCTCCGGCCGCGACGGCGCCGGCTCGGGGCGCCGGATGAACATCTGCGTGACCCCGGCCGCGAGGAAGGTCAGCGCGTCGATCACGATCGCGACCGGCGCGGTCGCCGCCGCGACCAGGACACCGGCGGCGCCAGGTCCGGCCAGTTGGGCGAACGAGCGGCTGCCTTCCAGCTTTCCGTTGCCCTCCACCAACTGGTCCCGCCGCACCAGTGACGGCAGGTAAGACTGGTACGCCAGCTCGAACACCACGGTCAGCGACGCCGCCAGCAACACCAGCAGGCTCAGCAGCCAGATGTCCAACACCCCGGTGAACGCGGCGAGCGGGATCGCTCCGAACAGGACCGCCCGGCCGAGGTTCGTCCCGACGAGCAGGGGCCGGCGGAGCGTGCGGTCCACCCACACCCCCGCGAACAGGGTGAGCACCAGGAACGGCGCGAACTGGGCCGCGTTGAGCAGGCCCATCTGAAATGGCGAGGCGTCCAGCACGGACACCGCCAGCAGCGGCACCGCCACGAACGAGATCTGGGTGCCGACCATCGACAGCGACTCCCCGGACCAGAATTTCAGGAAGTCCAGGTCCCGCCACAGCCCGCCCCGGCGTTCGGCGTCGACCTGCTCGGCTGGTGAAGTGTCCATGCCATCTCCTTTGGGGTCCACCTGGTCAGGCGCTCAGCTGGGCTCGCAGCAGTGGGGCGGCTTCGGCGCGCAGTTGGGTCGGCGTGCCCCACCAGAGCGCCTCGATCACCGCCCGGCAGTAGCACAGCTGCGCGTCGCTGTCGTCGGTCATGCCGACGGCGCCGTGCACCTGCAGCGCCGCGGCAGTGACCACGCGAGCGAGGTCGGCGGCGGTCGCCAGGCACTGCGCGGCTGTCAAGCGCGCGTCCTCGCCACGGTCAGCCTGCGCCGCGGCGGCGCGGGTCAGCAGGCGCGCCGCGTCTGTCCGCGCGACCAGTTCGCTGAGCCGGAACGCCAGCGACTGGAAGCGGCCGATCGGCTGCCCGAACTGTCGGCGCCGGGTGGCGTGCGCGACGGCGAGGTCGAGCGCGCTCTGGGACAGGCCGACCAGGTAGCCGGCCTGCCGGCGCCGGGCGCCGGCGACGACGCCGGCCCACTCGTCCGCGCCGCCGAGCCAGGCGAGCACCGGCGTGGCCTGGCACCGGACCCGCCACAGCTCGCCGCGCCCGAGCTCCTGATGTCGGCGCAGGGTGACCGACGGGTGGGCGCGGGAGACCAACGCCACCCGCGTGTCCCCGGCCGCGCGGCCCGCCACGACCAGATGGTCCACCTCGGAGGCGTAGCCGACGAAGCAGCGCTCGGCGGTGATCTCGCCGGCGCCGCTGCCTTCGGCGACGACCATCTCGCCCGGCTCGCTCGGGCTGGCGGCGCCGTCGGCCCGCACGGCGAGCGCGACGCCGGCGCCACCGCACACCTCGTCCAGCAGACGGTCGTCACCTGGGGCCAGCAGCAGCTCCACGGCCGTCAGCGTGTCCAGCAGGGGTCCCTGGCACAGCGCGGCGCCCAACTCTTCGGCTGCGGAGACGAGATCCTCCTGGCTCGCGCTGCGGCCGCCGCTGGCGGCGGGCAGCCGCAGCCGGGTCGCGCCGAGCCGCACGAGCGCCTGCCACACCATGGCCCGGATCTGGGGACCGTCAGCGGTCTCGCCTTCTCGGGTGCGCTCGGCCATCCGCCGCACCATCGGCGCCAGCTCCGCGTCGAAGAGATCCTCGAACACCACACGCTCCTCAGGACAGCAGGCCGAGACCGGAGCCTGCGATGACGTACAGCATGATCTCCGACGTGCCGGCCGCCAGAGTGAGCCCAGGCGCGTCCCGGCACGCCGATTCGAAGATCCCGTCGGCCAGTGCCGCCTCGTCGCGGGCATCCAGGGTCCCGGGGAGGCCGGAGACCTCGATCGCGAGGGCTGCCAATTCCTTGAAAACCTCAGTGCTGTGCCATTTGGCGATCGCCGAGTGCACCTGGTTCGGCACCCCGTCACGCAGGTTCGCCACGCAACGCCAGGCCAGCAGCTGCGAGGCCCGCACCCGGGCGTCGAGGTCCAGGAGGCGCTGGGCGTACGCGGGATCTTCCAGCTGCCCGGTCTTGGCGGCGTGTCGCAGCACGGCGTCGAGCAGCCGCGCGGCTCTGGCGGCGGAGTCCACGCCGGTGCGCTCGAGAGCGAGCACCTGGTTGATCACCTGCCAGCCGTCGTCGACTTCGCCGAGCACGTCGTCGCGGCTGACCCGGATGCCGTCGAGGACCACGTCCAGGAAGCGCTCGTCGGTGAGGTTCCACATTGGGCGCATCATGACGCCCAGGCTCTGCAGCGGCACCAGGAACAGCGTGATGCCGTGGTACTGCGCCGACGAGTCGGACGTCCGGGCGGCGCAGAGCGCGATGTCGGCGATGTGGGACTTCATGCTGTACCACTTGCGCCCGCGCAGCCGCCAGCCGTCGCCGTCCGGCTCGGCGCGGGTCTGCAGCGCGCCGAGATCCGAGCCGGCGTCCGGCTCGCTGAACAGCACGCTCGCGGTGGCCTCGCCACGAGCCAGCGGCGGCAACAGCCGGTCCTTCTGCGCTTCCGTGCCGTGCCGGTGCACAGCGAGACCGACGATGTCCACACCGAGGGTGTGCACGTTGTCCGGCACGCCGTGCCGGATCAGCTCTTCGGAGACGATCGCCTTCTCCACGGCCGTGGCGTCGATGCCGCCGTGGCGGCGGGACCAGTTCGGCGCCAGCCATCCGCGCTCGCCGAGTCGCCGGTGCAGGTCCATCAGGCCCGGCTCTTCCCCGGCGGGCAGTCTGCGGCACTCGGCGACCGCCTCCCGCGCCGACTCCTCGCAGAGCAGGGCGCACACCTGGGTCCGGAACTCCTCCTGCGCCGCGTCCAGCACGACAGTCACCGCGCGCCTCCTTCCCCGCCGACGGGTTGGCGGAGCCCGGCGCCGCGCGCCGGGGCGGGCGGGTCACCAGGCTGATCGTCGAGCGCTCTGTCGAGGCATCCCCGCAGGACGCCCGCGAGCGTCGTGACGTGTGGCGGCTGGAGCATGGTGTAGTGGTCGCCGGGCGTCACGTGGTGTTCGAAGCCCGCGGCGACCGTCCGCCACCGGTCGACCTCCTCCCGGTCCAAGTGGTCGGCGGCGCTCAGCAGCGCGAGCCGCCCGTCGTACGGGCGTGGCTGGTGGGCCAGGAACGCTCGGGAGTTCGCCGAGAACACCTCGATCCGGGCCCGTAGCTGCTCACGCACGTCCGCGGAGGCCAGGCCGGCTGCCTCCAGGGCCGTCAGCACGGCCTCGACCTGCTCCGCCGCCGGTTGCCGGCGCAGCGCGTCCAGGTCCAGCGGCGGCGGCGCCGCGGTGGCGACGCCAGCGACATCGCGGACGAACCAGGCGAGCAGCTCCACCGGGTCGGGGGCGTGCCGTTCGGCCGGCAGGCCCGTGTCGAGCGCCGCCACCAGGGCCACCTGCTCGCCGGCCGCACGCAGTTGGCACGCCATCTCCAGGGCCGCGGCGCCGCCGAAAGACCAGCCTCCGAGGTGGTACGGGCCTTTCGGCTGCACCTCGCGGATCGCCGCGACGTACCTGGCCGCCGCGTCGGGCAGCGAGGTCGCCGACGCGCCCTGGTTCAGACCGGGGTCCTCCAGGCCGTAGAACGGCTGGTCGTCGCCGAGCAGCGACGCCAGTCGGGCGTACGGCGTGACGGCGCCGCCCACGGGGTGCACGAAGAACAGCGGCGGCCGATCACCGGCGACCGCGATCGGCGTCACCGGCGAGGCGGCCTGGCCGGCCTTGCTGGCGTGGGACGCGGCGCACGCGTCGTCGATCCGGGCGGCGAGCTGCCCCAGCGCGGGGCAGAGGAACAGCTCACGAGGCTGCAGCGAGACCCCGAACTCGTCTCGGACCCGGGCCACGAGCTGCGTGGCCTGCAGTGAGTTGCCGCCGAGGTGGAAGAAGTTGTCGGCGACGCCGAGCTGCTCCGCGCCCAGCAGGTCCCGCCAGGCCTCGGCGAGGCGGCGCTCGGTGTCGGTCCGCGGCGGACTATGCCTCGCCGGTCGGGACTGCGGGTCCGGAAGCCGGTTCTGATCGAGTTTGCCGTTGCTGGTCAGGGGCAGCTCGTCGAGGGCCATCAACGCGGAGGGGACCATGTGCAGCGGCAGCCGCTCGGCCAGCCGTTCCCGCACCGCGTCCAGGTCCACATCAGCGCCGGGCTCGGCGACGGTGTAGCCGACCAGCCGCG
>WHSM01000182.1 GCA_009380105.1 Micromonosporaceae bacterium | reverse complement strand
TCGCTCATCGCGCCGCCCCCACGGCCTGCCACACCTTGATCGCGTCGACATTGCCGCGCACGTCGTGGACCCGCACCCCCCAGGCGCCGGCCCGCACGGCCAGCACCGTGGCGGCGAGCGTGGCCGCTTCCCGCTCCGCCACCGGCCGCGGCTCGCCGTCCGGACCGGCCAGCAGCTTTCCGAGGTACGACTTGCGACTCGCTCCGACGAGCACCGGCGCCAGGTCGGCGAACCGGTCCAGGTGCGCCATCAACAACCAGTTGTGCTCGGCGGTCTTGGCGAACCCGAGCCCGGGGTCGATGACGATCTGCTCAGGGGCGACGCCGGAGGAGAGCGCGTCGTCGACCCGGGCGGCCAGCTCGTCGCGGACCTCCGCCACCACATCTCGATAGACGGCGAGCCGTCGCATCTCGCGGGAGTGACCGCGCCAGTGCATCAGGATGTACGGGCACCGGGCCGTCGCGGCGACCTTGGCCATGTCCGGGTCGGCGAGACCGCCGGAGACATCGTTGATGATCTGCGCGCCGGCCTCCAGCGCCCGCTCGGCCACCGCGGCCCGGGTGGTGTCGATGCTGATCGGCACGCCCTCGGCCGCGAGCGCGGTGATCACGGGCACGACGCGCTCCTGCTCGACGGCCGCGTCGACCCGCGCCGCCCCCGGCCGGGTGGACTCGCCGCCGACGTCGACGATGTCGGCGCCGTCGGCGCGCATCCGCACCCCGTGGGCCACCGCCGCGTCCAGGTCGGCGTAGCGCCCGCCGTCGCTGAAGGAGTCGGGCGTCACGTTGAGCACGCCCATCACGACCGGCCGCCCCGGCTTCGGCAGATCAACCACAGTGAGACCGTACCCCCGACCGAAAGCGCCGGACACCGGGCGGCGGAGACCACGAGACCGTCCAGCGAGGGTCAGCGGCGTCGGGCGCGTTGGGCCCGGCGGATTCGCTCCACGCCGGACGCGCCAGGGCCGGTGCGCATCTTTCCGACCACCGCCGGGAAGGGAGCGCCGCCGTTGTAGGTGCGCTCCAGCCGCTCGACCTCGCCCCGAAGCGCGCGCTCGACCAGTTCGCTGACGTTCGTCGGCTCACCCGCGGCAGGAGCCTGGCCCGCCCAGTACGCCGCCGCTCGCGCCCGCTCCAGCAACCGACGCGACAGGTGAAACGACCTCGGCGTGCGCTCCGCGGGGTCGATACCGTCGCCCGCCGGTCGCGGACCGGTCCGGTGATCAAGGGATGGTTGTTGCGACACGCCGTGCGCGGGCGCAACCACTCCTTGATCATCGCGGGGTGGGGCGTCGCTTTCCACGGCTCCGCCGCTGGTCACGAGATCCGCCACGAGATCGGCGACAGCGTCGCCGGCCGCAATGCCTGTCGGTTCCGGCAACCCCCCGGGCATGTGCACCTCCGGTTCTGCTTCCTGGCGCGCCGCCGCCCCTGCGCGTCACGTGCTGGCTGTCATGTGCTCGTCGAGCGGGCTTCTTCCGCTTGTGCCCCCGGAGCCTCTGAGAGCGGCCAGACTGCCAGCTCGACGCTTCCGGTCGCGGTGACCGGCGGTTTGACCAGTCCCACGGGGGCCAGCTTGAAGTCGGGCAGGGACACCAGGCGGTACCCGGCGCCTGCCGAGACCACCAGGTACCAGGCGCCGCCGGCGTCCCGGTAGACCCAGCCGGGCCTGGCCGTGGGCGGCACGACAGAATCGGAGGCGGCGTCCGGCACGGCGCCGTCGGGCCCACCGACGTCGGCATCTGTTCCCGCCGGGAGCTTGCGGAACCGGGAAGGCGTGCGGATGAGGGCGTTGAGCTCCACGCGGTCGGCGAACTTCGCGGCGCCGAACATGGCAGCCAGCAACGCGACCGCCGCGGCGCCGACGGCTACCCCGGCGCGGGACCCGGCGGCAGGGTTCGGCAGCTGGATCAGCAAGGTCAGCAGCGCGGCCCCGCCCGCGATCAGCAGCAGCCCGAACAGCACCGCCGCCGTGGCGCCGCCGCGGCCGATCCGCGGCGAGCCTTCGGACTCCCACTTGCTGGCGGCCCGGGCCAGGCCGAGCTGGTAGCCGCCGAGCAACGTCACCACGGTCCCCACCACGATCAGTCCGGCGCCGATGATCGCGATCTGCAGGGTTGACATGTCTCCTCGCGTCTCTTCGCGGCGGCAGTGGATCGGTTGGAAATTCAAGACGAGCGGGTACGAATCGGAGGTTCCGGTCAGGCACGTAGAGCCCGGCCTGAACGCCGCTTCATTGTTGCATGCAACCTCTGATGCTGTCTTGTCTCATAGTTACGTGCAATGTACAGTCGGGGACGCTCTCGGCCACAATAAGAAGCAGAAAGTCACTGGGTAGCACCGCAGGGTTGTATCTTCCGGGAAGCTATACCCTGCGGCAAGAGACGCAGCGACACAACCGCCGTAGGACAGAGACGAAGCCACAGACCGATGGACCAGACAGAGCGGCATCAATCGGGGCCCCCGCGGCGGCGCGAAGCTGCGTCGAGGGGTGGAGATTACGGCGCCGCCGCGACGGACCTCCCGAGACCAGTCGCTGCTTGCGAGTCGAAACGCCTGGTCTGTAGAAGGTCCGTTCGCCCGGGAGGCCGGAGATGATGATCGTAGAGCTACTCCAGGGCGGGGTCGCCGTCGCGCCCGACAGCCTGACCGCGGCGCAGCACCTCGGCGCGGTCGCCATGACCGGCGTCATCGACCCGCTCGCTCAGCAGACTCCGAAGGTCGGCATCAACACCGAAGGCGTCGTGAAGTTCCTGCTCAGCAAGATCGCGCCGATCTTCCTCGGCGTGCTGGGCCTGATCTTCATCGCCCGCGCCGGCAAGGGCGAGGTGTCCAAAGTGGTCACCAGCTCCGCGATCGCGATCGTGGGTCTGGCGTTCCTCGGCGGCGCCCTCGTGCTGATCTTCCTGGGCGGTTACCTCGTCGACCTCTTCTTCACGTAGGGGGCCGGTATGCGGCTGCGTACGGATGATGACATCTACCGGGCACGGCTGCTCTACCTCGGCCCGCCCGGCTACACCCTTCCGTTCCACCTGCCGTACGCGCAGTACGGACTCTTCGCGGCGCTGGTCCCGCTGTACATGTTCATCCACTGGGTCTTCACGACTGACGTGGACCTGTTTCCGGCGTGGGAGATCGCGCTGGCCATGGTCACCACATCTTTCGTGTTCCGACATGTTGACCCCGACCGGCCCGCACGTAAAGTGATTCGAACAGCACTCACCGACTGGCGCCGAACTCGGGAGCCCAGCATGGAGCAGCGGGAACCCAGGCTGGTGGCGTCAAAGGTGCGCATCCGTGAGGAGCTGCTGTGAACCACCCCTCCGTAGCCGCTTCGCACCACGGCCGGCCACCGGCCGACGGCCCGCCAGAGAGGCGTGATCGCCCATCGGGCCATCATCCCGGCGGGCCCGCCGCTGACGCCGCGGCGGGGCCCGCGCCTCTCGCTGTCTTCCGCGGACCGCCCGCCACCATGCCCAGCGGCGTCAGCGCGCCACCGGCCGGCCAGGCTCCACCGGCGCCGGGCGTCCCCACCGCTCCCGCACAGCCCGCGGCCGCTCCCGCGCAGCCCGCGGAGCCGGTCCCGCCGCCTGCCTCCGCACAGACCCGGGCCGCGACCCGGCCCGCCTCAGGCCCGCCCGGCCCGTTGTCGGCCTCACCGCCGCCACCCACCCGGGCATACTCCCCGCCGCCACCGCCATCCCCGCCAGCGTCACCACCCCCACTGCCTCCAGTGGCTTCGCCCCCACCAGCGCCGGCTGTCCCTGTCACTCCCGCGCAGCCCGCAGCGCCGACGCCGCCAGCGCCCTCCCGGCCGGCTGGCGAGGACGAGTTCGACGGCGTACTCCCGCCGTGGGTGCAACCGCCCACCACCCGTCCGCCGCGCCCCCCTGCCCAGCCACGCGCCCACCTGGCGCTCCCGCCGCCACCTCCCGCCCCGCCTCCCCCCGGTCCGCCGGGGCCCACCCGCGCCACGCAGGTCTGGCAGCCCAAGGGCAGGCCGAAGCACAAGGACCGCGAGCCCCGGCAGGAGCTGGCGATCACTGAGATCGCGGGCCACCTCACCTTCACCCCGAACACCGTCACCGCCTGGTACCGGCTGCCCGAGATGCGCTGGGCGTTCCGGCCGGACAAGGAGCGGGAGAACCTGATCATCGCGATCGCCGAGCAGTACGCCGGCCTCGCGGGGATGCGGCTGCACCTGCGCCGCACCACCCGGCCGTTCCCCGCCGACGAGTGGGCCCGCACGGTCGCGGGCAACACTCCGTACCCGCTGCCCCGGGTCGAGGGCGCGCCGAGCTGGGCCGACCACCTCGTCGCCGCGCAGCGCCACCTGATGAGCGCCAACTCCTCCGAAGGCCAGACCTACCTCGGGATCACGTTCGCGCGGCGCGGCTTCGGCGACGTGTGGGCCGAGAAGTTCAACCATTGGCGCGGCCGCGGCACCACCAACAAGGAGCGCAAGCGCACCGGCCAGCTGGTCGAGCAGTTCGACGAGGTGCTCGGGGCCTTCGGCGTGCGCGGCCGCCGCGTGAGCTCGGCGGAGCTGGAATGGCTCCTCTACCGCAGCGTGGCGCTCTGCATGTCCCCGCCCACCGGCATGTCACCGGTCACCGACGGGCACTGGGAGCGCGGCGACCTGCTCGCGCTCACCGAGCAGGTGGAGCGCTACCGCACCCCGTACGGCTCGACCGTCAAGCTGGTGAACCGGATGACCGGCGAGGAGCGGCACGTCGCCGTCCTCACCGTCGGCCGGATGGAACCCCTCGACATCCCGGAGCGGCACGAGCCGTGGCTGCACTTCCACGAGCGACTGCCCTGGGCGATGGAGCTCTCCAGCCGGGTTGACGTGCTCGGCGCCGGCGACGCGTTCCGGAACCTGGAGCACCGGCTGCGGATGATCCGCTCCCAACAGGTCGACTACGCCGACCACGGCATGGACTCCCCGCCTGAGCTGGAGCGGCTGGCGCAGCGCGCCCTCGTGGTCGGCGACGAGATGACGACCGGTCTGCCGCTGGACGCCTCCCGGGTGCACGGCTGGCACCGGATGGCGGTCGGCGGGCGTACCCAGGAAGAGTGCATGGAACGGGTACGGCGAATCATCAAGACCTACTCCCGGGACATGCGGATCTCGCTGCAACACCCGAAGAACCAGGACTGGCTGGCCCGCGAGTTCATCCCGGGCGAGCCGATCGCCAACACCGGTTACGTCCGCCGGATGCCGGTGCGGCTGTTCGCCGCCGCGCTGCCCCAGGCCGCGTCCACAGTGGGCGACCGGCGAGGCGACCTAATCGGGCGCACCGCCGGGACGTGTCGCCGGCCGGTCTTCCTGGACCTGCACTTCCCCACGGAGGTGCGCGAACGCTCCGGGCTGGCGGTCTTCGTCGCCGAGCCCGGCGGCGGCAAGTCCACGCTGATGGGAGCCCTCGGCTACCTGAACGCCCGGCGCGGCAACCAGGTGACGATGCTCGACCCGTCCGGGCCGCTGGCCCGGCTGTGCCAGATGCCGGAGCTGCGGCCGTTCTCCCGGGTGCTCAACCTGACCGGCTCCGAGCACGGGACGCTCGCCCCGTACACACTGATCCCGACGCCGCTCCGGGAACATTTCGTCGGAGGGCCGGCCGGGGACCGGGAGTTCGAGATCGCGCTCTCCAACGCCCGCGCCGAGCGCCGGATGCTGGTGCAGGACATCGCGTCCATGCTGATCCCGCCGCAGGTCGCTCGGGAAGCCTCCACCGCCACGCTGCTACGCCACGCCGTGCGTCAGGTTCCCGCCGAGGAGACCTCCACACTGGACGACATGGTGCGCGCCCTCCAGGAGACCGACGACGACGGCCGGGAGCTGGGAAACCTGCTGCTCGACACGGCCGAGATGCCGCTGGCGCTGCTGTTCTTCGGCCAGCCCCCGGCCGGCGCGCTGGCCGACGACACCGTGTTGACGGTGATCACCATGGCCGGCCTGCGACTGCCGGACCTGAAGATCGAACGCGAGTACTGGTCGGCTGAGGAGCAGCTCGCGCTGCCGATGCTGCACACCGCCCACCGCCTCGCCGTTCGGCGCTGCTACAGCGGCGACATGAACCGCCGCAAGCTGGTCGGGCTCGACGAAGCCCACTTCATGGAGGGCTGGCGGTCCGGGCGTTCTTTCCTGGTACGCCTCGCGCGCGACTCCCGGAAGTGGAACCTCGCCGCGCTGGTCGCCTCGCAGAACCCCAAAGACATCCTCGGGCTCGACGTGCAGAACCTGGTCTCGACAGTGTTCGTCGGCCGGATCGCCGAGGACCCCGAGGTCGCCGCGGAGGCGCTGCGAATGCTGCGGGTGCCGCGCGACGTCGGGTACGAGCAGACCCTCGCCGGGCTCTCGGCGGTCGACCCCGCGTCGGACGAGCGGCTTCCGTACCGGGAGTTCGTGATGCGGGACGTGGACGCGCGGGTGCAGCGGATGCGGGTCGACATCTCGTACGTGCCCGCTCTGCTCGACTACCTGGACACGACGCCGGGCGGGGCGCAGGCCGGCACGGCCGCGCAGACCTCCGCTCCACCGACATCCGCCCGGCCAGCGCCGGAGCCGGACACGAGCCCGCAGAATCCGCGTTGGCGTCGCGTGGCTCCCGGCTCCGCCCAGCCCGCCTCCGGCCCGCCGGCCTCCGTGTCCGGCCCGCCCACCTCCGTCTCGGGTCCGCCATCCTCCGTGTCCGGCCCACCCAGGTCGGTCTCCGCTCCACCTCACCCCGTGTCCGGCCCGCCCCGTTCGGTCTCGGCGCCACCCCGTTCGGTGTCGGGCCCAACCGACGCCGCGTCGGGACCGCCGGCGCAGCAGCCCACCACGGAGGTGTGAGGTGTTCGCTCGACTCGCCCGGCGTACGTCGCCGGACCGCCCGGCTACACCCCGTGAGCGCAGAGTTGCGCTGATGCTCGCGATCATGGTCGGAGCGATCACCTCACTGTTCTTCCCAGCGAGCCCGGCGCTCGCGGCGAACTGCACGCCGAAGGAGTGGGAGACCGACTGGAAGAGCTGCGCCAACCAACTCCCGCCGCCGAGCCCCGACCGCGACGCCTGTCTCAAGGCTCCGATACCGGGTGCCCCGGACACGGGCCTGGGAGGCTGGTTCGCGTACCGCACCGAGACGTCGATGAAAGCCCACAACCCCGGCCCGTACATCGACTACGGCTACGCCGGCTACAGCTTCGGCACGTACGACATCAGCTACGACCTGGACCCCACGACCTGCAGCCAGATCTCGATCCACCCGGACTACCGGTTCGAGCACACGATCGCCAACGGCGAGTTCATGATGGCCAGCGCGGTCATCGGAGCGTCGAACGCGCTGCGTGAGCGGGCCTGGGATCCCGCCACGATGTGGAGCTGGGCGGACCCACTGGTCGAGCGCGCCAGCCGAGCGATCTACACCAAGGTCTTCACGGTGTTCGGCGCGATCACCGTGGGGATCGTGGGCCTGTATCTGATCTGGCGGTCCCGGCAGGCCGACATGAACGACTCGATCACCACCAGCGGCTGGGCGATCCTGGTGATGCTGATCGCGACAGCGGTCGTGGTGTACCCGGTTTTTGCCGCGAACTTCGCCGACGGCCTGCTGAGCGGGTCGCTCAATGCCATTCACGGGGCCGTCGGCCCGCGGGAGCAGAAGCTCACCCCGAATAACTGCCCCGCGTCGATGCAGCCGGACTGCAGCGACCCGCGCCCGCCGTCCGAGCGGACCAGCGAGACCGTCACCAGCTCGATCCTCTACAAGAACTGGCTACGCGGGACTCTCGGCTCAGCCGACAGCGAGGTCGCCCAGAAGTACGGGATGGCCTTGTACGACGCGAAGGCGTTCACCTGGCGCGAGATCGAGATGACCCGCGACGAGGACTCCGGCGCCATGCGGCGGAACCTGCTGATCAAGCAGAAGCAGGATCGGTGGAAGAAGGTCGCCGAGCAGATCCGGAAAGAGGATCCGGAGGCGTACGAGCACCTCAAAGGCGAGCACGGCATGGAGCGGGTGGGCGCCGGCTTCATCGCGCTGCTGGCCGCGATCTTCTTCGCGTTCTTCGACATCGTCGCCGCGCTGCTGATCCTGCTGGGCTTCCTGATATTCCGCTGGGCGGTGATCGCGGCCCCGCTCATCGGCACGTTCGCGATGCTTCGCCCCGCGAGCGCCAGCCTGAAGCGGCTCGGCAACGCGGTCGTCGCCGCCATGTTCAGCATCGTGATCTTCGGAGCGGCCGCAGCGGTGTACCTGCTCGCGGTTGACATGATCATGGCGGCGCCGATGCACGCGTGGTTGCAGGTCATGCTGATCGGGCTCTGCGGCGTGGCGGGCTGGATCGCGTTCCGACCGTTCCAACGCTTCACGCAACTGGGCGGCAGCGGCGGGTCGGACGCCGGCAGCATGGGCGACCGGCTGCTTGGGCGTACCCGCAAGGAAGAGGAGGCGCCCGGGACGGCGACGGGCGGGATCCTGCACCAGACGCGCCCAGAGACCCGCGCGGACGTGGTGCATGCGGGCACGGCGCCACCTGGCCAGCGGCCCCACGCGCCTGTGCGCGAATCGGCGGCGGAGCCCACCGAGTCCGAAT
>WHSM01000029.1 GCA_009380105.1 Micromonosporaceae bacterium | reverse complement strand
GTCGGCGCGGCGCGGTCGGGAGGCGCGGCGCCGTCTTGCCGCCCGGCCCGGTCTGGTCGCGCGGCGCGGTCAGCGCGCCGCTGCCTGCGCCCGTCCCCGGGCGGGCGCGGGCGTCCGGCGGGAGGGTCGTCCAGCACCGCGGGCATCTCGCCGGTGACCTCGCCGTCGATCACCCTGCCACGCGGCTCCCGCCCCAACCGGCTCGGCGGAGGTCCCTGCTCCGGGGGCGTGGCGCGCCTGCGGCGCGGATCGCCAGGGTCACGCCGCGGATCCCGGCCCGGTGGAAGGTCCCGGCCCGGTGGGAGATCCCGGCCCCGCTGGGGCTCGGGCGGCTCGCGTCGCGCCTCTCGGGGATCGCGCGGGTCCCGCCGAGCCTCGCGGGGATCCCGCGCCACACGCTCGGGCGAACGCTCGGCGGACCGCTCACGACGGGGGGCGGTGGAGCGAAGCTGGGCCAACCAGTCGATCTCGTCGCCGTACCCGCTGGGAGCGGCTCCCGGATGGGGCGCGTCGGAGGGGCCAGGTTTGCGACGGCGGCGGGACCGGTCCGGCCTCACAGGCTCCTCCTCACTCGTGCTCCTTCGCGTCCGGCGGCGTCACCGCGTCCGAGGCGGTTCCCCGGACGATACGCCGCAGGCGGGGAAGTCGCTCCGCCACCGGTTTCTCGGCGCCATGCTGCGTCGGCTCGTAGTAGTCGGCATCCGGCATCCCCTCGGGAAGATAGCGCTGCGGCACCACGCCGCGGGAGTCGTCATGCGGGTACCGGTAGCCCGAACCGTGGCCCAGGCCGACCGCGCCCCGGTAGTGCGCGTCGCGCAGCGCCCTCGGCACCGGCCCCGTGCGCCCGGCGCGCACGTCCGCGGTCGCCTTGCCGATCGCCGTGGTCACCGCGTTCGACTTGGGCGCCGTGGCCAGGTGCGTCACCGCGTGCGCGAGGTTGAGCCGCGCCTCCGGCAGACCGACATGCTCCACGGCCTGCGCGGCGGCCACCGCGGTCTGCAGCGCCGTCGGATCGGCCATGCCGACGTCTTCGCTGGCGAAGATGATCAGCCGGCGGGCGACGAACCGCGCGTCCTCGCCGGCCACCAGCATCCGGGCCAGCCAGTGCAGCGCGGCGTCCACGTCGGAGCCTCGCATGCTCTTGATGAACGCGCTCGTGATGTCGTAGTGGGAGTCGCCGTCGCGGTCGTACCGCAGCGCGGCGATGTCCACGGCCGCCTCGGCGACAGCGAGATCCACCTCTACCGGACCGTCGCCGCCCGACTCCGCGATCGCGGAGCCCGCGGCGGCCTCCAGCGCGGTGAGCGCCTTCCGGGCGTCGCCGGCCGCGAGGCGTACCAGATGATCTTCAGCGTCGGGATGGAGCGCAACGGCCCCGCCTAGGCCGCGCTCCTCGGCGAGCGCGCGACGCGTCAACCTGCGGACGGTCTCCTCGGACAGCGGCTCCAGGGTGAGCAACACGCACCGGGACAGCAGCGGCGAGACGATCGAGAAGTACGGGTTCTCCGTGGTCGCCGCGAGCAGCGTCACCGTGCGGTCTTCCACCGCGCCGAGCAGCGAGTCCTGCTGGGTCTTGTTGAACCGGTGCGCCTCGTCGATGAACAGCACGGTCTGGCGGCCGCCGGCTCGCCGTTGCTGCCGCGCCGACTCGATCACCGCCCGCACGTCCTTGACTCCCGCGTTCAGCGCCGACAGCGCGACGAACCGCCGGCTGGTCGCGTGCGCCACCAGGTGCGCCACTGTGGTCTTGCCGCTGCCCGGCGGACCCCAGAGGATCACCGACAGCGGCGCGTCGCCCTCGACCAGGCGGCGCAGCGGCGCGCCGGGGCCGAGCAGGTGCTCCTGGCCGATCAACTCGTCCAGGCTGCGGGGCCGCATCCGCACCGCGAGCGGCGCGTCCGGCCCGGGCTCGGCGAAGACCGCCGACCCGGCGCGCTGCCGGCCGACCCCTTCGCCACCCACCTCAAACAACGCCGAATCCACGTCCGAAGACACTACCCGCCTGGCCGCCGCACCTGCCGTGATCAACCGGCAGCCAGGAACTCCCGGGCGCCCCGCAGCCGCACGCTGAGCACGCGACGGGCGCGGGCGATGTCCAGCCGGGTGTCGGTCGGGCGCGGCGCGCCTAGCTCGGCGGAATGCCCGGCGGGCACGAGCGCTGCGTCGAGACCCTCCCGCGCGGCGATCAGCATTCCCAGCTCGTGACGGCTCAGGGCGTCGGCGCCGGCCACGTTGAGCACCCCGGCGTACGCCCCGCCCGACAGCTCCAGCAGCGCGGCGGCAAGGTCCGCGACGTGCACCGGGCAGCGCAGCTCGTCGGTGAACAGCGTGCCGCTCGCCCGGCCTGCGACCAGATCCAGCACGTGGCGCTCGTGCTTGCTCCGCCCGTCGCCGAGGATCAGCGAGGTCCGGACCACCGCGGCGCCCGGCGCGATCGCGCGGACCGCGGTCTCCGCCGCGGCCTTGGCGGCCCCGTACCGGTTCACCGGGTCCGGAAGGGCGGTCTCGTCGTACGGGGCGCATCGGCCGGAGAACATCGCGTCGCTGGACACGTGCGCCAACCGAGCGCCGGCGTCGGCCGCCGCGAGCGCCACGTGGGCGGCCCCGTCGGCGGTCACGCGCCAGTCGTCGTACGAGCGGCCGACCGTTCTCGTCGACGCCGAGCACCACCTCCACGCCGCCGTCGCGGTGTGCACGACGGCGTCCGGGCGGGCCCCGGCGACCAGCTTGCGCACCGCGTCCCGGTCGGCGACGTCGAGCTGGCGCCACTCGACGTCCTCGACGTCACTGGGCGCCGAGCGGAACGTGCCGATGACCGTCCACCCGGCCTCCAGCGCGAGCCGCGCGGTCTCGGCGCCGAGAAAGCCGCTGGCGCCGGTGACCAGCAACCGGCCCCGCACCGCGCTCAGCCCTCGGCCTGCTTCGCCGCGCCGCCGGGGGGCTTCGGCTTGGCATCCACCCCGGCCTCGGCGCGCTGTTGCGGCGTGATCGGGGTCGGGGCGCCTGTCAGCGGGTCGTACCCGTTGCCGGTCTTCGGGAAAGCGATCACCTCGCGGATCGAGTCCTCCCGGGCCAGGAGCATGCAGACCCGGTCCCAGCCGAACGCGATCCCGCCGTGCGGCGGCGGGCCGTACTTGAACGCCTCCAACAGGAATCCGAACTTGCTGTCGGCCTCCTCCCGGGACAGGCCGATCACGTCGAAGACCCGCTCCTGCACGTCACCGCGGTGGATCCGGATCGAGCCGCCGCCGATCTCGTTGCCGTTGCAGACGATGTCGTACGCGTACGCCAGAGCCTGCTCCGGGTCGGCGGCGAACCGGTCGGCCCACTCCGCGGTCGGCGAGGTGAACGGGTGGTGCACCGCGGTCCAGCCACCGGCGTCGTCCGGCTCGAACATCGGAGCGTCGACCACCCAGCAGAACGCCCACGCGTCCTCGTCGACCAGCTCACATGCCCGGGCGATCTCGACCCGCGCGGCGCCGAGCAGTTCCTGCGCCTCGCGCCTGTTCTCGGCGGCGGCGAAGAACACCGCGTCGCCCGGCTTCGCGCCGACCGTGTCGGCCAGCCCCGACAGATGCGCCTCGGAGAGGTTCTTGGCGACCGGCCCGCGCGCCTGGCCGGTCTCGCCGTCGAAGAGCACGTACGCCAATCCCTTGGCGCCGCGCGCCCTGGCCCAGTCCTGCCAGCCGTCCAGCTCCTTGCGGGTCTGCCCGGCGCCGCCCGGCATCACCACGGCGCCGACGTAGCCGCCGGCCATGAGCGCGGCCGAGAACACCCGGAACTCGGTGCCGTGCAGGTACGCCGTCAGGTCGGCCAGCTCCACCCCGTACCGCAGGTCAGGCTTGTCGCTGCCGTACCGGTCCATCGCCTCGTGCCAGGTGATCCTCGGGATCGGCCGCGGGATCTCGTGGCCGGCCAGGTCGCGCCACAGCGCGGCGACGACCTCCTCGCCCAACTCGATCACGTCGTCCTGGGCGACGAAGGACATCTCGATGTCGAGCTGGGTGAACTCCGGCTGCCGGTCGGCGCGGAAGTCCTCGTCCCGGTAGCATCGCGCGATCTGGTAGTACCGCTCCAGACCGGCCACCATCAGCAGCTGCTTGAACAGCTGGGGCGACTGCGGCAGCGCGTACCAGGATCCTGGTTGCAGCCGCACCGGCACCAGGAAGTCGCGCGCGCCCTCCGGAGTGGAGCGGGTGAGGGTCGGGGTCTCCACCTCGACGAAGTCGCGGCCGTGCAGCACCTCGCGGGCGATCCGGTTCGCGTGGCTGCGCAGCATGAGCGCACGCGCCGGGCCGCCGCGCCGCAGGTCCAGGTACCGATGCCGGAGCCGGATGTCCTCGCCGACGTCGACGTGCTCGTCGATCGGCAGCGGAAGCGGCGCGGCCTCCGAGAGGATCTCCAACTCGGTCGCGGTCACCTCGATCTCGCCGGTCGGCAGCTCCGGGTTCTCGTTGCCGGCCGGCCGCCGCTCCACCGTGCCGACCACCTGGACGCAGAACTCGTTGCGCAGCCCGTGGGCCGCCTGCGCCGCCGCGCCTTCGCGGCCCTGCGCCGCCGCGCCTTCGCGGCTCTGCGCATGGTCCGCTCCGGCTTCGCCTCCACGGAACACGGTCTGCGAGACTCCTGAGGCGTCGCGCAGGTCGATGAAGATCACGCCGCCGTGATCCCGGCGCCGCGCGACCCATCCGGCGAGCGTCACCTGCTGACCGGTGTGCTCGGCGCGAAGCGAACCGGCTTCGTGAGTGCGGATCACGGCTTGTCTCCCCCTTGCAGCGAATGTGTCGCGGTGCGTGAATTGTCGCAGCGGCTCAGGCGCCGGCGATCCGCGGGCGGCGGTCCTCGGCCGGCGGCTGCCACGTCGCGGCGTCGGCCTCGACCTGCTCGCCGGAGCGGATGTCCTTGACCGCGTCGGGCTCCCCCTCGGGCCCGGGGAACCACACGTACGGGATGCCCCGCCGGTCGGCGAAGCGAATCTGCTTGCCGTACTTGGCGGCGGCCGGGGCCACCTCGGCCGGGATGCCACGGCCGCGCAGCGCGGCGGCGACCCGCATGCACCGGACGCGGTCGCCTTCGTCGGGCAGGGCCACCACCACGCAGGTCGGCGACGGACGGCTGACCGTGAGCAGGTCGCGGCCGAACAGCCGCCCCAGCAGACGGGAGACCCCGATCGACAGCCCGACGCCGGGGTAGCGGACGTCGCCGGCGCTGGCGAGGTTGTCGTACCGGCCGCCGGAGCACACCGAGCCGATGCTCTCGTGCCCGACCAGCACCGTCTCGTACACGGTGCCGGTGTAGTAGTCCAGCCCGCGGGCGATCTTCAGATCCGCCACCACCAGCCCCGGCGCGTGCTCGGCCGCCGCCTCCACCACGGCGACCAGCTCGGCGAGCCCTTCATCGAGCAGCGGGTCACTCACCCCGAGGGCCCGCACGGCGTCCGCGAACGAGGCGTCGGAGGCCCGGATCTCGGCCAGCGCCAGACACGCCTTGGCCTGCTCTTCGCTGGCCCCGAGCGCGTCCCGCAGCTGGTCGGCCACCGCCGCCGGGCCGATTTTGTCGAGCTTGTCGACGACCCGGATCGCCGCCATCGGGCCGGCCAGGCCGAGCCCTTGATAGAAGCCCTGGGAGAGCTTGCGATTGTTGACGTGCATCCGGATCGGCGGGATCGGCAGCCCGGCGAACGCGTCGGCGATCACCAGGGGCAGCTCGACCTCGTAGTGCGGACAGAGCGCGTCCCGGTCCACGATGTCGATGTCGGCCTGCAGGAATTCCCGGTAGCGCCCCTCCTGGGGCCGCTCGCCGCGCCAGCACTTCTGGATCTGGTAGCGCCGGAACGGGAACTGGAGCTTGCCGGCGTGCTCCAGCACGTACCGGGCGAACGGCACCGTGAGGTCGAAGTGCAGCCCGAGCCCGGAGTCGCTGGGATCCTCCGCGTCGGCCTGCAGCCGGCGCAGCACGTACACCTCTTTGGAGGTCTCGCCTTTGCGCAACAACTGGTCCATCGGCTCGACCGCGCGGGTCTCCAGCGGCGCGAAGCCGTGCAGCTCGAACGTCTCGCGCAGCCGGTCGATCACTCGCTGCTCGATCATCCGTTGCGCGGGCGCCCACTCGGGAAACCCGCTGATCGGGTTCGGCCTGGTCATGGTTTCTTGACTCCTGGGGTCACAGGCCTCGGGTAGGCGCCTGGAAGCCCGCCTGAGGGTCGTTCAGATCCTGCAGAAACGGATTGACCTTCCGCTCCCGGCCGATGGTGGTGGCGGGGCCGTGTCCCGGCAACACCACGATGCCGTCGTCGAGCGGCAGCACCTTCTCCCGCAGGCTGCGCAGCATCGTCGGCATGTCGCCGCCCGGCAGGTCGGTGCGCCCGATCGAGCCGGCGAACAGCACGTCTCCCGACAGGCACAGCTCGGGCGCGTCCAACTCCGTGCCCTCAGCCGGAAGCCGGAACATCACCGAGCCGCGGGTGTGCCCCGGGGCGTGGTCGACAGCGATCTCCAGGCCCGCGAAGGTCATCACCGCGCCGTCCGCGAGCGGCTTCACGTCGTCCGGCTCGCTGTAGGTGATCCGACCCCCGAACAGCTCTGTCAGGTCGACAGAGAGCCCTTTGGCCGGGTCAGCGAGCAGCTCGTCGTCGTCCGGGTGCACGTACGCCGTGATCCCCCGCGCGCCGCACACCGGCGCCGCCGAGAACGTGTGGTCGAGATGCCCGTGGGTGAGCAGCACCGCGGCCGGATGCAGCCGGTGCTCGGCCAGCAGCGCGTCGAGTCGCTCGATCACCCCGATGCCGGGGTCGACGATCACGCACTGCTCGCCGGCCGCGGGAGCGACCACATAACAATTCGTGCCGAAAGCGTCGGCGGGAAACCCAGTCACGAGCACGAGTTGCAGCCTACCGGGACGCCGCCGCGAGCCGACGGCGTATGAGCCTGCCCGATTTACGAGGTATTGCAGCGCCTGTGCCAGCCCTCGGCCGCCGTGGTTGGCCGCCATCGGTCACAGTTGGTTAACCTGGCTCGCCGGGAACCCCGCGGTTGCCCGTACACTCTGGCGGGCGCATGTGTCGTGCGCCACCGACTTTTCATCGGAAATGGGGAGGGAGCACCCGTGGCCTCCAGCAGGGACCGTCAGCGCGCGCTCGCACGCGCCAAACTCGAGCGTCAGATGGCGCGGCGCGCCGCCGCGGCCCGCCGCCGCCGGCAGATCCAGGCCGGCATCGCCGGGTTCGTGGCTCTGGGTCTGGTGGTTCTGGGCGCGTTCTGGCTGGTCAGCGAACTCGGCGGCGACGAGGATGGCAAGAAGAAGAACAGCGCCAAGCCAGGGGCGACTCCCAGTCCCGGCGCCTGCGAGTACAAGGCCATGCCGAAGAAGGAGGCCTCGAAAGAGCGCAAGGACGTCGGCACGCCCGAGGCCGGCGCCGAGGCGCGCAGCGGGGTGCGAGTCTTGACGCTCGACACCAACCGCGGCGCCATCAAGATCCAGCTCGACGCCGAGAAGGCTCCGTGCAACACCGAGAGCCTCGCGCACCTCACCGGCAAGAAGTTCTTGGACGGCAGCCCGTGCCATCGGCTCACCACCCAGGGCCTGTCCGTGCTGCAGTGCGGCGATCCGAGCGGGACCGGCCGGGGCGGTCCGACCTACACCACCAACGACGAGAACCTCCCCGTCAAGCAGAAGCCGGCCTATCCCAAGGGCGTCGTGGCGATGGCCAACAGCGGCCCCGCGACGAACGGCAGCCAGTTCTTCATCGTCTACGCGGACAGCCAACTCGACCCGAACTACACCATCGTCGGCGAGGTGCTCGAGGGCATGGAGGTCGTGGAGAAGATCGCCAAGGGGGGCGTCAAAGGCGACAACCCCGGCGACGGGGCGCCGAAGCTTTCGGTGAAGATCAAAACCGCCACGGTGACGGAGCCTCAGCCCAAGGGCGACGCGGACCCGGCCACCGAGCCGTCGAAGTCGTAGCTGCCGCGCCACCCGAGGACGCGCCCCTGAGCCCACTGGCCCCAGGGGCGCGTCTCGCGTTGTCAGACCGTGATCCGCGAGCGCACCGCTAGGACGAGCCGCCCACTCCGCTGGTGACGCGGTACGCGTCGTAGACCCCTTCGACCCGTCGCACCGCCCGCAGCAGGTGGCCCAGGTGCTTCGGGTCGGCCATCTCGAAACTGAACCGGCTCACCGCCACCCGGTCACGGGTCGTGGTCACCGTGGCAGAGAGGATGTTCACCCGCTCCTCGGACAGCGTCTGCGTGATGTCGGCGAGCAGCTTGTGCCGGTCCAACGCCTCCACCTGGATCGCCACCAGGAACGTGCTCGCGGCGTTCGGCTTCCACGCCACCTTGACCAGCCGCTCCGGCTGAGCCTTGAGCTCCTCGGCGTTGGTGCAGTCGGCCCGGTGCACGCTGACCCCGCCGGAGCGCGTCACGAACCCGAGGATGTCGTCGCCCGGCACCGGAGTGCAGCACCGCGCCAACTTGATCCACACGTCCGTCACGCCCTGCACCATCACGCCTGGGTCCTGCGCCTGGCTCCGCGGGCGCGGCGCACGGGTCGGCAGCGCGGTCTCCGCGATGTCCTCGACCGCGCCTTCCTCGCCGCCGAACCCGGCGACCAGACGCTGCACCACCGACTGCGCGGAGACCTGGTTCTCCCCCACCGCGGCGTACAGCGAGGCGACGTCCGGGTAGTGCAGATCCCGCGCGATCGCGGTGAGCGCCTCCGAGGTGGTCATCCGCTGCAATGGCAAGCCCTGCTTGCGCATCGCCCGGACGATCGCCTCCTTGCCGACCTCGATCGCCTCTTCCCGGCGCTCCTTGTTGAAGTACTGCCTGATCTTGGTACGCGCGCGAGGGCTCTTGACGAAGCCGAGCCAGTCCTGGGTGGGCCCGGCCGTCTCCGACTTCGACGTGAAGATCTCCACCACGTCGCCGTTGGCCAGGGTGCTCTCCAGCGGCACCAGTTTGCCGTTCACCCGGGCCCCGATGCAGCGGTGGCCCACCTCGGTGTGCACCGCGTACGCGAAGTCCACCGGCGTGGAGCCCTTCGGCAGCGCGATCACGTCGCCCTTAGGCGTGAAGACGTACGCCTCCTGGCTGGACAGGTCGAACCGCAGCGCGTCCAGGAACTCGCTCGGATCGCTCGCCTCCCGCTGCCAGTCCAGCAGCTGCCGCAGCCACGCCATCTCGTCGATGTGCGCCGGGGGCCCGACTATCGTGGCGCCCTTGGTCTCCTTGTACTTCCAGTGCGCCGCGATGCCGTACTCGGCGGTGCGGTGCATGGCGTACGTCCGGATCTGCATCTCCACCGGCTTGCCGGTCGGCCCGATCACGGTGGTGTGCAGGGACTGGTACATGTTGAACTTCGGCATCGCGATGTAGTCCTTGAAGCGACCCGGCACCGGCTGCCAGTTCGCGTGGATCACACCCAGCGCGGCGTAGCAGTCCCGCACCGTGTCGACCAGGATCCGCATCCCGATCAGGTCGTAGATGTCGGTGAAGTCGCGGCCCCGCACGATCATCTTCTGGTAGATCGAGTACAGGTGCTTCGGCCGCCCGGTCACCTCAGCCTTGATCTTGGCGCCACGGAGGTCGCCGTTCACCCGGTCCGTGACGTCCTTGAGCAGCGAATCCCGCTGCGGCGTGTGGTCGGCGACCAGCCGCGCGATCTCCTCGTACCGCTTCGAGTAGAGGGTGCCGAAGGCCAGGTCTTCCAGCTCCCATTTGATGGTGTTCATGCCGAGCCGGTGCGCCAGCGGGGCCAGGATCTCCAGCGTCTCCCGCGCCTTCTGCTCCTGCTTGGCGGGCGGCAGGAACGCCAGGGTGCGCATGTTGTGCAGCCGGTCGGCGAGCTTGATCACCAGCACCCGCGGGTCCTTGGCCATCGCGACCACCATCTTGCGGATCGTCTCCGCCTTGGCCGCGTCGCCCAGCTTCACCTTGTCCAGCTTGGTGACCCCGTCGACCAGCAGCGCCACCTCGCCGCCGAAGTCGTCGCGCATCGACTCCAGCGTGTACGCGGTGTCCTCGATCGTGTCGTGCAGCAGCGCGGCCACCAGGGTCGTGGTGTCCATGCCGAGCTGCGCCAGGATCTGGGCCACCGCCAACGGGTGGGTGATGTACAGGTCGCCGGACTTGCGGTACTGACCTTCGTGGTGGTGGGCCGCCGCGTCGTACGCGCGCTGCAGCAACCGCACGTCTGCCTTCGGGTGGCTGGCCCGGTGAGTCGCCACCAGCGGCTCCAGCACCTCGGCCACCTGCGGGGTCTGCCACGGCGCGTTGAACCGCGCCAGCCTGGCCCGCACGCGCCGCCCCGTGGGCGCGCCGACGAACGCCGAGCCGCCGGCCACTGCGCCGGAACCGCCGCGCGGAACGGGCGACGTGGACACCGGCCGGTCGACGGCGCCGTGGTCCACGTCCTGCGCGACGCTGCTGCTCGGCGGCGTCGCCGCGATGGCGGGAGGTTCGGGAGAGGTCGGCTGCTCGGCCTGACGCACCGGCTGAGGCCGAGGGGAGGGCTTGCGGGCGGGCGTGGCGGAGGGCTCGCCTGCGGGCACAGCCCTGGCTGAGCCGCGACCGGACCCAGAGACCGGCGCAGCGTCAGCCGCGGCCAAGCGCCCGTTGGACGCGGCCTCCTCTGCGGCCGGAGCCGCGGCGTCGGCGGCGGGTGGGCGGCCGCTCTCAGGCAGCCGACCGTTGCCACCGGCGGGCGCGGGCCTCGGCGCGTCGCCCGTCGTGTCGTGTGTGCCCTCCACGGACGACGCGAAGTCTCGCGACAACGGTTGCTCCTCGCGACGAGATCTCGGAGGCCAATCGTATCCCCCCGACGTCAACCGTCCGACCCTGCGCCGACATCCAGGCGACGACGTGTCAAAACGTCGCCCTGGGCGGCCATCCGCCCCTCGACACCGGGTGCTTAAAGGGTCAGAAGGGCATGAACCGAGCGGTCAGTGAGCTTCTCGCGGCCCTTCAGGAACGACAGCTCGATGACCACGCTCAGCCCTGCGACAACTCCGCCGGCCTCCTCCACCAGTCGCAGCGTCGCCTCGGCGGTGCCGCCGGTGGCGAGCACGTCGTCCAGCACCAGCACCCGCTCCCCCGCGGTGAACGCGTCCGCGTGCAGCTGCAGGGTCGCCTCGCCGTACTCCAACCGGTACGACGCCTCGACTGTCTCCCGCGGCAGCTTGCCCGCCTTGCGCACCGGCACCACGCCGACCCCGGTGGCGTACGCCACCGCCGCGGCCAGCACGAACCCGCGGGCCTCGATCCCGACCACCGTGTCGAAGCCGTCGGGCCCGTGGTGATCCACGATCGAGTCCACCACGGACCGGAACGCCTCGCCGTCGGCGAACAACGGCGTGAGGTCCTTGAACATCACACCTGGCTGCGGGAAGTCCGGCACGTCGAGGACGTGCCCGGCCACCAACTCGGCGATCACAGCACCGCCGTCGCCCGTCGCGCCGCCCATTCCGGGTCTAGCGCTTCCGCTTGCCGCCGCGGCTGCCGGACCGTCGACGCGAACGTTCCGGCCGGGCTCCGGGCCTCGGCGCGAGACCGGCCAGCTCCCGGTCGGTCGCCTCGTCCTCGTCGAGTTCCTCGGGCTCGTCGTGGTCGTCAACCAGTTCCTCGGCCTCGTCACGCTCGTCGTACGCGTCCTCGTCGTCGTGCGCCGCGGACCGCTTCGCCCGGGCCTTCTTCGCCTCCACGGCGCGCTTGGCCTGACGACGGGCGGCCTTGCTGCTGATGTCCTCCTCGCCGGACCGCTTGGCGACCACGCGCTTGGCCTGCGCCCGGTACCGCGACTCGATCATCTTGAGGTCGACCAGCACTGGCGTCGCGATGAACAGCGACGAGTAGGTGCCGACGAGCATGCCGATGAACAGCACCAGCGCCAGCTCCTTCAGCGTGCCCGCGCCGAGCAGGTACACGCCGACGACCAGCAGCGCGCCGACCGGCAGCAAGCTGGTCAACGTGGTGTTGATCGACCGCATCAGGGTCTGGTTGACGGCGAGGTTCGCCGCCTCGCTGTAGGTCTGGCGGGAACTGCCGAGCACGCCGCGGGTGTTCTCCTGCACCTTGTCGAACACGACCACGGTGTCGTACAGCGAGTAACCCAGGATGGTGAGCATGCCGATCACCATCGACGGCGTCACCTCGAACCCGACCAGCGAGTAGACCCCGGCGGTGATGAGGACATCGTGCGCCAGCGCCGCCAACGCCCCGAACGCCATCTTCTGTTCGAATCGGACCCAGAGATAGGCCGTGACCAGCGCTAGGAACACCGCCAAGGCGATCAGCGCCTGCTGCGTGACCTGGCCGCCCCAGGAAGAGCTCACCTTGGAGACGGCGATCTCCTCCACGGACACTCCGGCCGCCTTGGCAAGGGCCTGGGAGACTTCCTCCTGCCCGTCCGGGTCCAGTGCCGCGGTCTTGATCATGTACCTGGCGTTGGCGCCGACGCCGGCCTGCTGAGTGCTGGCGACCTCCACGCCGGCGTCCTCGGCGGCGGCGCGCATGTCCGCCAGCGTGACCCCGGCCGACTTGGGCGCCATGAACTGAGTCCCGCCGGAGAACTCGATGCCGAAGTTGAACCCCTTGAACCCGATGCTGACGAGGCACACCAACAACAGCAGGGCGGAGGCGAGGTACCAACGCTTGCGCCGATCGACATAGTCGAAGTTGGTCTCGCCTCGGTACAGCCGAACCAGTGCGCCCACGTCAGGACTCCTTCGTACGTACGGCGCCGCGCACCTTGCCGCCCCGTTCCGAGGGGTCGGGGCGCAAATTGCCGAGGCCGGACACTCTCGGGGAGGTGAACGAGCTAGACCGCGACAGCAACGCGACGAGTGGGTGACTGAACAGGAAGACCAGGAACAGGTCGATCAGGGTGGCGAGGCCGAGCGTGAACGCGAAGCCCTTCACCGCGCCAACCGCGAGCAGGTACAGCACCGCCGCCGCCATGATCGAGATGGTGTTGGCCGAAAGGATGGTCCGACGCGCGCGTGCCCAGGCTCGCGGCACCGCGCTGCGCACAGTTCGGCCGTCTTTCACCTCGTCTTTTATTCGTTCGAAGAACACGACGAACGAGTCAGCCGTGATGCCGATCGCCACGATCAGGCCGGCGATGCCAGCGAGGGTGAGCGTGAAGCCGAACCACGGCATGCCGAGCAGCACGATCGCGGCGTACACGATCGCCCCCGCGGCGCCGAGCGTGAAGATCACCACGAAGCCGAGCAGACGGTAGTAGAGGAAGCTGTAGATCGCGACCAGACCGAGGCCAATCAGGCCGGCCAGCAGGCCGGCCCGCATCTGGTCCAGACCCAGAGTCGCGGTGACCTGGTAGGTCGTCTCCTCTTTGAAGGTCAAGGGCAACGCGCCGTACCGCAGTTGCGCGGCCAGCGTCTCAGCCTCGCTGCGGGAGAAGTCTCCGGTGATCTCGGCGTCTCCGGTGATCCTCTGCTGGATCGTCGGGGCCGAGACGACCTCGTTGTCCAGCACCACCGCGACGCGCTTCTGGACCGTGTCGGCGGTGAGCTGGGTCCACTTGTCCTGACCGGAGCCCGTGAACGACAGGTTCACCTTCCACTGGGAACTCTGCGGGTCCAGGCCGTAGTCGGCCTTCTTGACGTCGGTGCCGAGCACGCGCGCCTTGTCCATCAGGTACTTCGCGCCGCCGTCAGTGTCGCAGGCGACGACCTGAGCCTTCGCGTCCCGGATCGAGCCCGGCGGCCGCTCGTTGAGCTGCTTGCACGTAATGGTCGGCACCTTGTACTGCACCTGCGCCGGCAGCGTCGCCACTTCCTCGCCCGTGAGCTTCGAGAACACCGCCAACACCTGCATGGCCTGCTGATTGTTCGCGATCTCCTTTGGATCCTGAATCTGACCAACCTGCCCGACCAGCGCCTCGCCGGCCTTGGCGTCGCCCCTGCCGATCTTCTTGTACGCCGACTTCTTCAGCTCCTCGACGGACTTGTCCGTGGGGCTGGGACTCGCGGCAGGCGAGCCGCTGGGGTCGGCGGAGCCGCTCGCCGAGGCGCTGGGGTCCAGGGCCGGCTTGTCCGACTCCTTCGGCTTGCCCGACCCGCTCGGCTTGGCGGACCCGCTGGGGCTCGCGGAGGGCGACCCTTTGGAGGCGGCCGAGGCCGGGATGTCGTCCACCGGCTCGCCGACCACCTCCCGGAACCGCAGTTCCGCTGGCTGGCCGACCTTCCTCAGGTCTTCGGCCCGGGCCCCGGCGACGTTGATGATGATGTTCCGGTCGCCCTCGACGATCACCTCGGGCTCGGCGACGCCGGTGTCGTTGACCCGGTTTTCGATGATCTCCCGCGCCTGTTCGAGCTTCTCCTGATCAGGCGCTTTGCCGTTGGCGGTCGCCGACAGCGTCATGCTGGTGCCGCCCTGCAGGTCGAGCCCCAGCTTCGGCGTGTTGACGCCCGTCCACCACACCAGCCCACCGAGGAGCCCGATCACGATGAATAGCGCCACGAAATAACGCGACACGCGCAGATGTCCCTGGGGTGGTGCCACAACGATCCTGTCTCCCTGCTCGGCTGTCGATCGTTCCCGGCCGCGGGAACCGGCTTCCAGTATTCACGCCCCGCCGGAATCCGCCGACGCGGCGAGTTGCTCATCGTGCGAGACCGCGCCGATCGCGGCGCGGTCTCCGGGTGCTGCCGCCTACTCGTCCTTGCTCTGCTCGGTCGAATCCTCGGCCCCGGTGGAGGAGGTCTCCTCCACCTTCCGGCTGACCGCGCCTCGAACGTACTTGTTCGTCACGCCCGGGGCGACCTCCAGGGTGACCGTCTCGTCGTCCGCCTGCACAACCGTGCCGTGCAGACCGCCGACCGTGATCACCTGGTCGCCGACGCCGAGGCTCTTCTGCAACTCCTGCATCTGGCGCCGCTGACGCGACTGCGGCCGAATGAGGAAAAAGTACATCAGCAGGATGATCCCGCCGATCATCAAAATGGCCGGGAGGCTGCTGCCACCGCCGCCTTGCTGTGCGAAAACCACTACCTGGCCTTCCGGATTATGTCTGCTGAACATCTATCGGCTTGCGAGCCCTGGGCTCACGCCGCCGGCTCAATAACTGTGGGTACGGACCGCCGGGAGTCTAATCGGTGCCGGCGCCGCGACTGCGAGCGGGCGAGGTCACGTTCCGGTCACACCTGTGACATGACGGAATCTTCGACGCGCGAACCACCCTCCGGTCAGGTGTCTGAGCCGAACAGGTCGCCTTGGCCGTCGACTGGCGCGCTGGCGCCCAACGAGTCAGCGGGAGGCGTGCGGCCAAGGTGGCGCCACGCTGCCGCCGTGGCCACTCTTCCGCGCGGCGTGCGCGCCAGCAACCCCGAGCGGACCAGGTACGGCTCGCAGACCTCCTCGACAGTGTCCCGCTCCTCCCCCACAGCGACCGCGAGGGTCGACAGACCGACCGGGCCGCCCCCGAACGACTCCACGAGCGCGCTGAGCACCGAGCGGTCGAGCCGGTCGAGGCCCAGGTCGTCCACGTCGTACACGGACAGCGCCGCCGCGGCGATCTGCTCGGTGACCACCCCGTCGGCGCGCACCTCGGCGTAGTCACGCACCCGGCGCAGCAACCGGTTGGCGATGCGCGGCGTGCCGCGAGAGCGGTCGGCGATCTCGACCGCTCCGTCGCTCGTGAGCCGCACGCCGAGGATCCGGGCGGCCCGGTCGAGCACCTGGCGCAACTCCTCCGGCGCGTAGAAGTCGAGGTGCGCCACGAATCCGAACCGGTCCCGCATCGGCCCTGTGAGCAGGCCGGACCGGGTCGTGGCCCCGACCAGCGTGAACGGCTCCACGTCCAGCGGGATCGCCGTGGCGCCGGGGCCCTTGCCCACCACCACGTCGACCCGGAAGTCCTCCATCGCGCTGTAGAGCAGCTCCTCGGCCGGTCGGGCGATCCGGTGGATCTCGTCGATGAAGAGCACGTCGCCGGGGCCGAGGCTGGTGAGGACGGCCGCCAGGTCGCCGGAGCGCTCGATCGCCGGCCCGCTGGTGATCCGCAGCGCGGATTCCAGCTCCGCGGCGACGATCATGGCGAGGGTGGTCTTGCCGAGCCCGGGCGGCCCGGACAGGAGGATGTGGTCCGGCGGCGCCCCGCGTTGCCGGGCGCCGGCGAGCAGCAGCTCCAACTGCTCGCGCACCCGATGCTGGCCGACGAACTCCGCCAGGCGCCGGGGACGCACGCTCGCCTCCGCGTCCACGTCATCCGGCTCCGCGTACGCCGACACCAACGCCTGCGGGTCCTCCGTCACCTCGTCTGTCCCGACACTCGGATGGCCTGTCTCAGCAGCGCCGCCACGTCAGGGGACGCGCTGTCCGCCGACTCCGCCACGGCCTCCACGGCGGCAGCGGCCTGGGTGGCCGACCAGCCCAGGCCGACCAGCGCCTGGCTCACCTGATTCCGCCACGGCGCGCCGCCGTTCTGCCGGCCTACGACGCCCGACGCCGGTTCGACGGCGCCGATCCGGTCCCGCAGCTCCAACACCAGCCGCTCGGCGCCTTTCTTGCCGATCCCCGGGACCTGGGTCAGGGCCGGGATGTCCCCGCCCGCGATCGCGCGTCGCACCGCGTCCGGCTGGTGCACGCCCAGGATCGCCTGGGCCAGCCGCGGCCCCACGCCGCTGGCGGTCTGCAGCAGCTCGAACAGCGCGCGTTCGTCGGCGTCGGTGAAGCCGTACAACGTCAATGAGTCCTCACGCACCACCAGGCTGGTGGCGAGCTGCGCGTCCTGTCCCACCCGCAGCGTCGCGAGCGTGCCCGGGCTGCACTGCACCGCGAAGCCGACGCCGCCCACCTCCACCACCGCCTGATCCGGCGCCACCGCGGCGACCCGGCCGCGCACGCTCGCGATCACCTGTGTCCCCCTCTGCTCGCGGCGCCCGCAGCGCTCGCGGCGCGAGCCGCCGCCTGCAACCGAGCCTGCGCGGCGCCCCGCCACACATGGCAGATCGCCAGGGCGAGCGCGTCCGCGGCGTCGGCAGGGCGCGGCGCCGTGTCCAGCCGCAGCAGCCGCGTCACCATCGTCGCCATCTGCTTCTTGCCGGCCTGGCCGGAGCCTGTCACGGCCGCCTTCACCTCGCTCGGCGTGTACGTCCGCACCGGCGCCCCGAAGCGCGCCGCGGCCAGCACCGCCACGGCTCCCGCCTGCGCCGTGCCCATCACGGTGCGCACATTGTGTTGGCTGAACACCCGCTCGACCGCCACCGCGTCCGGCCGATGCTCGGCGAGCAGCTCCGCCAACCGCTGATCGAGACGCAGCAGACGGTCGGCGAGGTCCGCGTCGGGCTCGGTGCGGACCACCTCGACCGCGACCAGCCGGCACGGCCGGCCCGGCGAGCCCTCCACCACGCCGATCCCGCAGCGGGTCAGCCCAGGATCCACTCCGAGCACCCGCAACGCGCACCTCCGGGAGATCGCCGAACACCTGTTCGACAGGCTAGTGGCGCGCGGCGCCGGCGCAATGCACCGACACGCCCGCGAGACCGCGATGGCGACCCCCCACACCGACTGCCGTCGGGCTGTGTGCGCCGAGTCCATGTGCTGAGATCGGCGCGCACCGTAGCCTCACCGCCATGACTGCGGCGGTGAACGTGGATCTGAGCGGCCGGGCGGCCCTCGTGACCGGCGGAGCGAGCGGGATCGGGGCCGCGTGCGCGCGACGCCTCGCCGACGCCGGCGCCGCCGTGCTCATCGCCGACCGGGACGCCGCGGCGGCCGGGCGCGTCGCGGCCGAGACCGGCGGCCGGGCGGTGGAGATCGACCTAGCCGACCTCGCCGCGCTGGACCGGCTCGACCCCGCCATCGACATCCTCGTCAACAACGCCGGGTTGCAGCACGTGGCGCCGTTGCAGGACTTCCCGGCCGACCGGTTCTCACACCTGCTCCGGGTGATGCTGGAGGCGCCGTTCCGGCTGATCCGGCGCGCGCTGCCCCACATGTACGACCAGCGGTACGGCCGCGTCGTCAACATCTCCTCGGTGCACGGGCTGCGCGCCTCGCCGTACAAGGCCGCTTACGTGGCGGCCAAACACGGTCTGGAAGGGCTGTCCAAGGTCGTCGCGCTCGAAGGCGCCGAGCACGGGGTGACGTCCAACTGCGTCAACCCCGGATACGTGCGGACCCCGCTGGTGGAGTCCCAGATCGCCGCTCAGGCCGCGAGCCACGGGATCGAGGAGCAGGATGTGGTGGAGCGGATCATGCTGGCGCGCACCGCGATCAAACGGCTGATCGAGCCGACGGAGGTGGCCGAGGCCGTGGCGTACCTGTGCAGCCCGGCGGCGTCGTTCGTCACCGGGACGTCGATGGTGCTCGACGGCGGTTGGACCGCGCACTGAGCGGAGGTTCCCAGAAAGGGGCGTGACCTCGACAATGGGCGTCGTGCCCGGCATCGAGTTTCTGGAGCTCCTCGCGCGCGAGGCGGCGACGGTCGAGTTCGAAGGGCCGCTGCTGCACGCCCGCGGCCGCGGCGTGTCGGCGGAGACGCTCGCCGAGCTGGAGCGCGCCAAGCTGCTGGCGCTGCGGGTCCGGGCGCTGTTGGAGCAGCGGCGGCGGCGCGAGGTGGAGCTGTCGAGCCTGTTCGACACCGCCAGCGACCTGGCCGGGCTGCGGGACCTGGACGCCGTCCTGACTGCGATCACGCACCGCGCGCGGCAGCTGTTGTCCGCGGACATCACCTACATGACGCTCGGGGACGAGGAGCGCGGCGACACGTGCATGCGGGTCACCGACGGCTCGATCTCGGCGCGGTTCCAACAGTTGCGGCTGCCGCTCGGCGGCGGGCTGGGCGGGTTGGTCGCGGAGAGCGGCACCCCGTACGTCACCGCCGACTACCTCGCCGACGACCGGTTCAAGCACCTGGACGAGATCGACAAAGCCGTGATCGAGGAGGGCCTCGTGGCCATCCTCGGCGTGCCGATGCGGCTCGGCACACGCGTGATTGGCGTGCTCTTCGCCGCCAACCGCAGCGCCAGGCCGTTCGCCCGCGAAGAGGTGGCGCTGCTGTGCTCCCTCGCGAACCACGCGGCCGTGGCCATAGACACCGCGCGGCTGCTCGAAGAGACGCAGAGCGCGCTGGAGGAGCTGTCCGCCGCGAACACCGTGATCCGGGCGCACAGCGAGTCCGTCGAGCGGGCGGCGGAGGCGCACGACCGGATGACGGCCCAGGTGCTGCGCGGCGGCGGGGTCGAGGACGTGGCCGCCGCCGTCGCGGACGTGCTCGGCGGCGCGTTGCGGGTGCTCGACGCCAGCGGACGGCAGATCGCCGCCGTCGGCGATGTCGACTCCGCCCACAGTGGGATCCTGGACGAGGCTGTCGCCGCGTCGCGCGCCGAGGGCCGAGCGGTGCGCCGCGGCGAGATCTGGGTCGCGGCGGTGATCGCCGGCACCGAGCGGCTCGGGGCTCTCGTCATGCGCCCGGAGGCGGACCTGGCCGACGCCGACCAGCGGATCCTCGAGCGCGCGGCGCTGGTCACGGCCCTGTTGCTGTTGTTCGATCGCACGGTCGCCGAGGCCGAAGGGCGGGTGCGCGGCGAGCTGCTGGGCGACCTGATCACCGCCGCCGACGACGGCGGCCGAAGAGATGCGGTGCTCGCCGGGCAGCGGCCGACCCGCGACCCCGAGTCGCTGCGTCAGCGGGCGCGGCTGCTGCAGATCGACCTCGACGCGCCTCAGGTGCTCCTCGCGGCGGACGTGCGGCGCAGCCACCGGGAGCGCGCCGGCTCGTGGGCGGCCAGCTTCGCCTCGGCGCAGGGCGGGCTCGCGGTCACCCGGGGCAACCGGATCGCGATGATGTTGCCCGGCGAGGAGGCCGGGGCTGCGGCCCGCCGCGTCTCGCGGGACCTGGGCGTGCTGCTCGGCACGCCGGTCACTGTCGGCTCGGCCGGTCCGGTCGAAGGGCCCGACGGGATCGCGGCTGTGTTCCAGGAGGCCGACCAGTGCGCCGACGCGCTGCTCGCCCTCGGACGCGCCGGGCAGGCGGCGAGCACGCGGGACCTGGGATTCGTGGGTCTGCTGCTGAGCGCGCAGCGGGACGCACGGCGCTTCGTCGCGGACGCCATCGGACCGGTGATCGAGTACGACGAACGGCGCGGCACCGCCCTGATCGCCACGCTGGAGGCGTACTTCGGGGCCGGCGGCAGTCTGTCGCGGGCCGCCGAGGTGCTGCACGTCCACGTCAACACGGTGGCGCAGCGACTGGAGCGGGTGAGCCAACTCCTCGGCGAACACTGGCAACAGCCGGACACGGCCCTCGAGGTCCAGCTGGCGCTGCGACTGCATCGCCTCGGCGGGACGGCTGGCG
>WHSM01000307.1 GCA_009380105.1 Micromonosporaceae bacterium | reverse complement strand
CCCAGGTCGGCTCGTCGGCTGGGCCATGCAGACCGTGCTGGCCAGGCTCGCTGTGCAGGCCACGTTGGCCTGGGTCGCCGTGCCGGCCCGGTTGGCCATGCTGGCCGGGCTCGGCCGGCGCTTGCCGCCCTGCTGGCGGTGTGGGCGCGCCGTAGGGCGGCTGCGCGGAATACTGCTGCTCCCCCGCATGCGATGTCTGTGCTGGGCGCTGCTCGTCCGGCAGCGGCGGATACGGCTGTGCTGGAGCCTGCGCCTGCTGCGGATCAGTGAGGGGGTCCGGCTGGCGATGCCTGCGACGCGGCGTGGCGTCCTCTCCCCAACCGGGCACGTTCGGGGCGTGTTGGCCGGTCCACGTGTCGGCCGGCTCCTGCTCGGACCAGTCGTCGTCCAGACCTTCGAACGCACCCGGGTTGGATTGCGGGCTCTCGTCCGACGGCCGCTGCGCATGCGAACGCCACACTCTGCGGGAACTGTCAGGAGGCTGCACGAAGAGTGAGTGTATCCACGGAGCTCGCCGAGCGCTGCGACGGATGTCGCGAATCGCCGACACGGCTGAGTCCGCGCACGCCGAAGCGCAGAATGAAACCGGCAGCGCCGACCGGACAACCGCCAGGGGCCGACGCGCCCTGCACTGCGGCACACGTCGAGCCCGCCGACGCTGTCATGCCAGATCTTCCAACGCCACGCTGGTGTCGGCGAGGCGGCGCGGGTCCACGGTCTTGCCGGCATAGCCGGCGCGGACCAGACGCTGGATCGACTCGGTCACGTCCCAGACGTTGGCGTTCATGCCGGCGAGCACCCGCCCGTCGGCCAGCCAGAACGCGATGAACTCCCGCGCGACCGGGTCGCCGCGGAAGACGACCTGCTCGTACCCGTCGGGCTCCACGTAGCCGGCGTACTCCATGCCCAGGTCGTACTGGTCGCTGAAGAAGTACGGGACGCGGTCGTAGGCCACCTCCTGGCCGAGCATCGAACGCGCGGCGGCCTTCCCGCCGTTGAGGGCGTTCGCCCAGTGTTCGACCCGGATCCGTTTCCCGATCATTGGGTGGTACGAGTTAGCCGCGTCGCCGCACGCGTAGATCGCGGGGTCGGAGGTGCGCAGACGCTCGTCGGTGACCACGCCGTTGTCCACGTCGAGGCTGGCGGCCTCCGCCAGCTCGACGGCCGGCCGCACGCCCACCCCGACCACCACCACGTCCGCCGGCAGCAGCTCGCCGTCGGAGAGCCGTACCCCCGAGGCATGCGCGGAACCGGTGATCTCGGCGACGATCGAGCCGAACCGGAAGCCCACGCCGTGCTCGGCGTGCAGGTCGGCGTAGATCCGCGCCACCTCGTCGCCGAGCACCCGGCGCAACGGCAGCGAGTCGACCTCCACCACCGTGACCTCAGCCCCGCGGGTCCGGGCGGCGGCCGCTGTCTCCATGCCGATCCAGCCGGCCCCGACCACGACCACGCGGGCCTCGGGGACGAGCGCGTCGCGCAGCGACTCGGACTCGTCGAAGGTGCGCAGGTACCGCACGCCGCGCAGGTCGGCGCCGGGCACGTCGAGCATGCGCACCCGGGAGCCGGTGGCGAGCAGCAGCTTGTCGTAGCGCAACTGCTCGCCGCCGTCGAGCGTCAGGGCGCGGCTCACCGGGTCGAGCATCGTGGCGCGCACCGCCAGCCGCAGGTCGATGCCCTGATCGGCGTACCACTGCTCGTCGTGGACATAGGCCACAGCGCGCTCGGCCGGGCCGATCAGATAGCCCTTGGACAACGGCGGCCGCTCGTACGGCCGCTCCCCCTCCTCGCCGATCAGCACGATCCGCCCGTCGAAGCCTTCCTCGCGCAACGTCTCGGCGGCTTTCGCGCCGGCGAGACTGGCGCCGATGATCACGTACATCTCCATGGTTGCCAGCCTCCACCCGACGGGCCTCGCGCTCAAGCCGAACTCGCAAGTCGGCGCTGCCAAGTCACCGCGGACGCGTCGGTCAGGCTCGCCACCTGGTCGATCACGACGCGCAGCCGCGCGGCGTCGTCGGAGGCGTCCAGCCACATCTGCCGGAACACCGGGTCCAGCGCGTCCGGCGCGCCCAGCGTGAGGCTGTGCGCCAGGTCGCGCAGCAGGTCCCGCTGCTGGGTGTACCGGGAGTCGGCGCCGCGGCGCAGCATGACGTAGCGGTAGGCCACGCCTTTGAGCAGCGCGCACCGGGCGCGGATCTCCCGGGGCACGACCAGGTCGGCGGCGTACCGGGTGAGCGGGCCGTCGCCGTGGCGGGCTCTGGTGGCGGTGACGACGACGCTGACGAACCGCCCGATGAGGACGCTCGCCGCGCGCTTCAACGCGATCTGCGCGGCGTGGCTGCCGTCGTACCCGGCCAGGGAGGCCAGCAGCGGCTCGGCTCGCAGCTCGGCGAGCACCTCGACCAGGTACGCCGGGGACTCGTCGGAGTAGACCTTGGAGACCTGGTCGGCGAGCGCTGCCCGCTCGTCGCGGTCGCCGAGGCGCGCGAAGTCGATGTGGCGGGCGTGCACGCCATCCTCGACGTCGTGCACGGAGTACGCCACGTCGTCGGCCCAGTCCATCACCTGCGCCTCCAGGCACCGGCGCCCGCCGGGCGCGCTGTCGCGTAGCCAGGCGAAGATCAGCGCGTCGTCGGCGTACGCGCCGAATTTGCGTTGACTGGGCCCGCGGGGCCAGGGGTATTTGCTGGTCGCGTCGAGGACGGCGCGGGTGAGGTTGAGACCGGCGCTGACACCGGCGTCGTCGTCGACTTTGGCTTCCAGGCGGGTCAGCACCCGCAGGGTCTGGGCGTTGCCCTCGAACCCGCCGCAGGACTCCGCCAGCTCGTGCAGGACGTCTTCGCCATTGTGGCCGAACGGCGGGTGGCCGAGGTCGTGGGCGAGGCCGGCGGTGTCGACGACGTCGGCGTCGCAGCCGAGGCGGGCGCCCATCTCCCGGGCGATCTGCGCCACCTCCAGGGAGTGGGTCAGGCGGGTGCGGGGGAAGTCGTCCTCTCCGGCGGTGTGCACCTGCGTCTTCGCGGCCAGCCGCCGGAACGCGGCGCAGTGCAGGACGCGGGCCCGGTCGCGGGTGAACGGGCTGCGGTCGTCGCCGTGCGGCAGCCCGGGGACCGGCTTGTCGGGCTCGGCGACGAGCCTGGCCCTGGCGTGGCCGTCATAACCGCTGTCCATCGCCGCCGAGCCTAACCGCGCCGCCCGACCCCGCCGTGATTGAAGGGAACTTTCCCCGTGGAGAGATCACTTGGCTATGGACTGCAACGGGCATTCGTGTCAATGTCACACAACAGTCAACGAACGTGTTCCTGTCAACTGCGGAGGAACCGATGCGACGGATATCCCTGCGGAGCGTGTGCGCCATCGCCGGTCTCGCGCTCGTCACGGCGCTAACCAGCGGCTGTCTCGGTCAGAGCCGGGACGCCGACCCCAGCAAGAACAAGGGCGTGAAGGAGTTCAGCCTCACGATCGCCACCAACGCGATCAAGGGCGGCAAGAACTCCGAGGGCGCGACCTGGATCGAAGACTGGGTGATCCCCGAGTTCGTCAAGGCGCAGAAGAAGAAGGGCGTCACGGCGAAGGTGAAGTTCCAGCCGTCCGGCGTGGACGACGAGGACTACAAGAGCAAGATCAGCCTGGACATGCAGTCCGGCAAGGGCGCCGACGTGGTCGACCTCGACGGCATCTGGATCGGCGAGTTCGCCGAGTCCGGGTACATCAAGCCGCTCGACGACGTGGTCGGCGGCGGCAAGATCAAAGCCTGGGACGGCTGGGGGCAGATCCCCGAGTCGGTGCAACTCAACGGCGCGTACGAGGACAAGCGATACGGCGTCCCCGCCGGCACCGACGGCCGGGTGATCTTCTTCAACAAGAGCCTGTTCGCCAAGGCAGGGCTGCCCGCGGACTGGCAGCCGACGACCTGGGACGAGATCCTCAAGGCCTCTCGCACGCTCAAGTCCAAGCTGCCCAAGGTCACGCCGATCCAGCTCAACGCCGGCACCGCGATGGGCGAGGCCACCACGATGCAGGGCTTCCTGCCGCTGCTGGCCGGCGTCGGCGGCGAGGTCAACGTCGACGGCAAGTGGCTCGGCGACGGCCAGCAGATCCGCGACGTGCTGGACTTCTACCACACCGTGTACGCCGAAGAGCTCGGCGACCCGGTGCTGCAGAAGGAGGCGAAGGGCCGCGACAAGTCATTCCAGCAGTTCGCCGACGGCGAGATCGCGATCTTGCTGGAGGGCGACTACTTCTGGCGGGACGTGATCGATCCTGCCGACGGCATCGCTCCGATGAAGGACCGTGACACGGCGGTCGGGTACGCCATGATCCCGGCGATGTCGCCCGGCGCCGGCATCCGGGGCCAGGACTTCGTCTCGATGTCGGGCGGCAGCGCTCGCGTGCTCAACCCGAACTCCGACTATCCGCAGCAGGCTTGGGAGCTGCTTCAGTTCATGAACTCCGCGGAGGCGATCAAGGCAGAACTCGGTGAGGGCGCCCGGATCACCGCACGCCAGGACGTCAACGCCGAGGTGCTCTCCAATGACCCGATGCTGACGTTCGCCTCCGAGCAGGTGCTGCCGCTGACCGCGTTCCGGCCCGGCCTGGCCGAGTACCCGGAGGTGTCACTGGCCCTGCAGGAGGCGACCCTCGCCGTGGTCGGCGGCAAGAGCGCCAAGGCGGCCGCCGCCGACTACCAGGCGAAGCTGGAGAAAATCACCGGTGGCGCGGACGAGATCACCTCAGGATGACCCGGGGGACGGGGCCGGCTCCGCGCCGGCCCCGTCCGCCGCCACTGGCACAGCCCCGGCCACGCTCGATCCCGGGACTTCGCACGCCGGACCGGTCCCCCGCGTCCTGGAGCCGGCAGAGCAGGCCGCCGCGACCGACGTGATCGGGCTCGGCCGGAGTCGAGCCATCGGGTTCGTGGCTCCGGCGATGCTGCTGATCGGGGTGTTCCTGCTCTTCCCCGCGCTCTGGACGCTCTACATCGGCGCCACGGACTTCGAGCTGACCGGCCCCACGGCCCGCAACCCGGCGTTCGTCTGGCTCGACAACTACGTCCGCGCGCTCACCGACCCCACGTTCTACAACTCGCTCTGGCTCACGCTGCTGTTCGTGCTCGCCTCCGCGGTGCTGGGCCAGAACGCGCTCGGCTTCACCCTCGCCTGGTCGCTGCGCAACATGGCTGGTTGGCTGCGCCGCACCGTGGAGTCGCTGGTGCTGCTGGCGTGGATTCTGCCCAGCTCCGTCGTGGCGTTCCTGTGGATCGCGATGCTCGACCGCGGCGACGGCACGGTCAACACGCTGCTGGGAACGCCCGGCTTCGCCTGGCTGATCGACTACCCGATGTTGTCGATCATCGTGTTCAACATCTGGCGTGGAACCGCATTTTCCATGCTGTTGTACGGCGCCGCGCTCGCCTCGGTGCCGCCGTCGCACCTGGAGACGGCCCGGCTCGCGGGAGCCTCGAATCCACAGGTGCTGCGCGACGTGGTGTTCCCGCACATCCGGGGTCACGTGCTGACCAACACGCTGCTGATCACCCTG
>WHSM01000276.1 GCA_009380105.1 Micromonosporaceae bacterium | reverse complement strand
GACGAGCGCGGAACCCACAACCCGCTGGGCCGCGACCAGCACCAGCAGCACGCCCACCGTGCCGATCGCCAGGTCGACCTCGTCGTGGATCCCCGCACGCCGAATGATGTTGGAGGAGTTGAAGAACAGATACAGCCCGGCCGCCATGCCCAAGGCCGCGAGGAGGAGATCCGCGACCGGCATGCCCAGGATCCGCAACGGCAGGCGCCGCGCAGCCTGGACGCCCGCCAACACGAGCGTGGCCGGCAGCGCCACGTGGACTCCCATGATCCCGACGGCGACCAGGTAGCCGAGCATCGCGACGCCCAGCCCGGTGAGCACCCAACCGACGGTGCGCTCCCGAGCGGTCAGCTCCTGTTTCGCGGGGTAGAGCAGGAACATCAGGCCCAGGCCGAAAGCCAGGTGGAACGTGCGTTGCTGATGACTGGGGAGTGTGCCGAACACCGCCGTGTAGAGGTGGAACACGCTCAGCAGCAGCCCGAGTGCGAAGATCACTCCCCGCCACAGCGTCCGCAGGTCGGCGCGGGTCCTCGTGTCCACCTCGGTGAAGCTCTGCTCCTCAAGGTGTTCGATGTCCTCCTTGAGGGCCGCGTTGTCGACTGTCATGCTTCTACTCGCTTCATCCAGCCGCTACGCGCAGCTCCACGGACGTCGACGGGGCCACCAGGTCGAGCAACCGGAGCCGGACGCCGTCGGCGAAGAACAGTTCGTGATTCACGTGTGGGCGGCCGGCCAGCAACGGCACTGTCGGCATCAGCCGGCCGTGGTGCAGCACCCGGTAGCCGCCGTCCTCGACCAGGAAGGTGGTCGTGACGTCGCCGATCCGCTCTGGCCCGGCCGGAAGGTTCGCGCCGAAGGTGTCGAACCACAGCTCCTCCATCGCGATGCCGTCGGCGGTCACCGAGAACGTCTCCTTCACCGGCCGGTGCGTCACCGAGTGGACGTGCCGCAACGTGAACCTCTCGCCCGAAGTGACCTGCCGGGTGTGCGCGATCCGCGCTGCGCCGGCGTCCCAGATCTCGAGCCGAAGCCCGCCGGAGCCCGCGGCGGAGGCCGATGCCGACGTCGCGGACCCCGAGGCGGGCGCGGCAGCAGCGGACATCGCGGCCGCGCCGCCCGAGATGGTCGCCGCGAAGATCCACGCCGCCAGGACCGCGGCGGCCCCCGTCACCGCGCCTACGATCGCCCGGTGTCGCCGCGTCCCCGCGCCCCCGTGCGGCAGCCCGGCTGGTCGACCCAGCCGCCTGCCGCCGCCCGCGCTGTCAGTCAAGCGCGCCCTTCTCCTTGAAGTACCGCTCCGCTCCGGGGTGGAGCTTGGTCTCGCCGAGCCCTTCGAGCGCCGTGTCGAGCGTGATCTGCTCGGCGACCGAGTGCTCGATCCCGCTGCCCTTCTCGTAGAGCACCTTGACCAGCTGGTAGACCTGCTCCTCGTCGAGGCCGGGCAGGCCATACAGCGTCGCCCAGTTGGTCACCGTCTGCGCGGCCTTCGCCTGGCCGGGGTAGGTGTTGGCGGGGATCTCCAGCGTGCTGAAGCTGGGGTCTTCCTTGAGGAGCTTGTCCAGGTTCGGGCCGGTGATCTCCACGATCCGGATCTTGGAGCTCGTGGCCACGTCGAGGATCGCCGCGGCGGGCAGCGACAGCACGGTGAAGGCCGCGTCGATAGCGCCGTCCTGCAGCTTCGTGGCGGCGTCAGCGAAGGTGTCGCTGAACGGCTTGACGTCGTTCTCCGGGTCGAGCCCGTAGTGGCCGAGCACCTGCTTGGCCGTGACCTCGGTGCCGCTGCCGGGCGGGCCGAGCGCGACGCGCTTGCCCTTCATGTCCTCGACGGTCTTGATGCCGGACTTCTCGGTCGCGACGATCTGCAGCACCTCGGGGTAGATGTTGCCGAGGGCGACGAAGTCGTGCTTCTCGCCCTTGAACTCGCCATCGCCCGCCAGAGCCATAGTCCCGACGCCATTGGTCGACATGACCAGCTCGACCTCGCCGGACTTGAGCAGCCGCAGGTTCTCCACCGACGCGCCGGTCGCCTGGGTGGTGACGCGCAGACCCTTGATCTCGTTGCTCCAGAGTTGAGCGATCCCGCCCCCGAGCGGGAAGTAGGTGCCGCCGGTCGAGCCGGTGGCCATCGTCATCTGCGAGAGCTTTCCGAGGTCGCCGTCGTTGTCGGCGGCGTTGTTGGCGCAGGCGGACGTCAGCAGGGACGCCACGGTCAGCACGCCTATCAGCGCCCCTGTCGCGCGCCGGGGGAAGATCCAACCCATCTCTTCTCGCCTCCACGGTCCGGGCCAGTGAGCCATGTCATCGCGAGAGGCTACAGCAGGTTAGTCGGCATCCGCGATCCCTTACGCAAAGTAATGTGCGCCGCTGAGACCGCCGCGTCACTTCCCGGAAGCGCCCCGGACCGCTCGCGCCCGGGTCGACGGCTCGGCTCCAGACTGCCCCCTCGCCCGGTCCTCGCCGACGGCGTAGACGTCGAACTCCTCCAGCAGCTCCTCTTCCAGGAGCAACGCCTTGCTGGTGTCGGCGCCGAGCTCGATGGCGACGTCGCTGGCCAGCGCCTGCACCAGGCTGACGAACGCCGTCATCGAACGCAGGATCGACGCGCCCGCCACCTCGACGTAGAAGACCACGTCGGCGTGCTGCGCGAGCGGCGAGGCCGAGTTGTCGGTGAGCGCGATCGTGGCCACCCCCTTCGACCGCGCGAACCGCAGCGCCTGGACGGTGTGGCGCACGTACCGGTGAATCGAGATCGCGACCAGCGCGTCGCCCTTGCCGAGCCGCCGCAGCCGGTCGGGCAGCAGTTCGTCGAGGCCGAGTTGGCGCACCTCGTCGCGCACCAGCCCGAGCAGGTACGCCAGCAGACTCGCCGGCGCCTGCGACTTGCGCAGCCCGATCACCTGCACCCGCCGGGCGCGGCTCAGCGTGCGCACCGCCTCGCGCCAGGCGTCGTGGTCGATGCCCGCGAACGTGTGCGCGATGTTCGCCTGGTCGAAGGCCGCGGCGCGCGGCAGCACCCCGCCTTCCTGCGACTCCAGGTAGCGCAGCGCGTCGAACCGTTCGAGCAGTTGCGCCTTCTCCTGGAGCCGCTGCTGGCAGAGCCGGGCGAGCTCCGGATATCCCCGCAGGCCGAGCGAGGTGGCGAACCGCACGACCGTCGACTCGTTGGCTCCGACGGAGGAGGCCAGCTGCGTCACGGTCTGGAACGCGCAGCCTTCCGGGTCGCTGAGGATCCGTTGCGCCATCTTGCGCTGGTGCGGGGTCAACTGCTCGAACCGCGCGCGGAGCAGCTCTTCGAGTTCCTTGTACGTGGTCGGTGGCGACAACAGAAGCTCCAGGTGTCCGCGGATCCCGCTGCGAGGAAGCTAACCCAGGCTACGACCCCGGCCGACACAGGTCCGCCGGGTCAGATCTCTCGGCGTACGCAAATTAAATTGCACCATACGTTGAAGGTGCAAGGGGCGCTGGCATAACCTGAGCGCATGGTCCACATCTCAGCGACGCTCGCCGCCAACGAGATGATCCGCGCCAGACTCGCCAGAGGCGAGCGGATCCAGCACCTCGCGTTCGGCGAGGCCGGGCTTCCCGTCCATCCCGAGCTCGCCGCGGTGCTCTGCGGAGCCACCGGCCGCGGCGGCTACCCGTCCGTGGCGGGCGACCTCGCCGCGCGCCAGGCGGTCGCCGGGTACTTCACGCGTCGCGGTGTGGCCGCCGACCCGGGCCAGGTGCTGCTCGCGCCAGGCAGCAAGGCGCTGCTCTACGCGCTGCTGTCCACGCTCCCCGGCGACGTCGTCCTGCCGACGCCGTCCTGGGTCAGCTACGCCGCGCAGTCCGCGCTCGCCGGCAAACGGACAGTGCGCGTGCCGACCCCCGCCGAGGCCGGCGGCGTGCCCGACCCGGCCCTGCTCAAGCTGACCCTGGAGCGGGAGGCCGCGTCCGGCAGGAGACCCGGCGTCCTGGTGCTGACCGTCCCGGACAACCCGACCGGCACGGTGGCGGGCGAAGCCCTGCTGCGCGAGGTGTGCGCGCTCGCCGAAGAGCACCAGCTCGTGGTCGTCGCAGACCAGATCTACGCGGATCTGACGCACGACGGTATGCCCCCCGTCAACCCGGCCGGCATCCTCCCGGCCGGCACGGTCACCACCACCGGGCTGAGCAAGAACCTCGCCCTCGGCGGGTGGCGGATCGGCGCCGCGCTACTGCCCGACTCCCGCCTCGGCGCGAGGCTCCGCGAGTCGCTCCTGCACTTCGGCAGTGAAGTCTGGTCGGCGCTGCCCGGCCCGATGCAGGACGTCGTGGCGTACGCGTTCGCCGAGCCGCCCGAGCTCGCCAGCCACATCGCGGCCTCCCGCCGACTCCACGGGGCGGTCGCGCGCGCGATGCACGGCGTCTTCGTCGACGCCGGCGCCGAGTGCCGCCCGCCGCAGGGCGCGTTCTACCTCTATCCCGACTTCACGTCCGTGGTCGCGAAGCCCGACTCGGAAGCGCTCGCGACGACCCTGCTCGACCAGCACGGCGTCGCCGTGCTCGCCGGGTCGGCGTTCGGCGAGGACGCGAGCCGCCTCACGTTCCGCGCCGCCACCAGCCTCCTGTACGGAGACGACGACGAACGGCGCTGGGCCGCTCTGCGCAGCGACGACCCGACAGGGCTCCCCTGGATCGCCGGAGCCTTGACCCGACTCCGCGACGCGCTGGCCGCGCTCCACGCCACCCCAACGGGTCAGGGCGGGGAGCCAGGCGGCGGTCCGAAACGGGAGACCGCGCGGTCGATCGCTGACTCGACACCCTCTACAGCGGCCGAGAAAGTGTGAACCCGCTCACCGAGTTCGTGCCTCGACAGGTCATAACGTCGGGGTACGAGAGCGAGGTTTGCCATGAGCATGACGCCTGAAGATCCGCCTCGGCGCACCCGCCGGCAGTTCCTCAAAGGCGCGGCTGTCCTGGCCGGCGCCGCCGGGCTGGTCGGGGGCGCCGGCATGGTCGGCGCGGGGGCGTTCGACTCGTCGCGCGGCACGCCGAACCGGTCCGCCACGGCGCCGCCGGCCGAGTCGGACGCCTGGCTGGACCTGCTCGCCGAGAACACCGCCTCCGGCGGGCCGGGCAAGGACGGGATCCCCGCGATCGACAAGCCCCGCTTCGTCACCGCTCGGGAGATGAGTGGCCTGGAGCCGGACGACCCGGTGTTCGGCCTGGTGCACAAGGGTCAGGCGCGCGCGTACCCACAGATGGTTTTGGTGTGGCACGAGATCGTCAACGACCGGATCGGCGGCGAGCCGATCTCCGTGACCTACTGCCCGCTGACCGGGTCCGCGTTCGGGGTGGAGGGCGAGGCGGGCGGTAAGGCGCTGACGTTCGGCACCACCGGTCAGTTGGTCAATTCGAACCTTCTGATGTACGACCGCCAGACCGACTCCGAGTGGCCCCAGATCGCGGGGATGGCGATCAAGGGGCGGCTGCGGGGTCAGCGGCTGCGCACCCGGCAGCTGGTGTGGTCGACCTGGAGTCGGTGGCGGGCGGCGTACCCGAACACGCGAGTGCTCTCCACCAAGACCGGCCACGTGCGTCAGTACGGCTCCGATCCGTACGGCTCCTACACCCCGCCGAGCGGCTACTACGCCGACGACGACGTGCTGTTCCCGGTGCTCGGGCGCGACAAGCGGCTGAAGCCGAAGGAGGTCGTGCTCGGGGTGCGGGCCGGCGGCAGCACCGCCGCGGTGGTCAAGGAGGTCATGCGGAAGCGGCGGAAGGTCGAGTTCACGCTCGGCGGTTCGTCGTTGGCGGCCGTGTGGGACGACAAGCTCGCCACGGCGCGGGTGCTCGTCCCGGGCTCTGACAAGGTCGCTGACTTCTTCGATGTGATGTGGTTCGCGTGGTACGCCTTCTACCCGGACACCAAGGTGATCCAGTGAGTCGGATCGTCCAGGCCGTCGCGCGCGTCGGCGGGCTCGCCGACAGCGTGGTCCGCGCTGGCCGGGCGCTGCCGTCGCAGGTGCGGCTGGCGTGGTCGGCGCGGCCGTACCGGCGGGCCGGACTGGCCGCGGGAGCCGGAATTCTGCTGCTCTACCTGACCGCCATCGGGGACATCAACGCCTGGGGCCGCCCCGGCCGACCAGGGGTCGACGTGGCCGCCGACTGGGTCGCGAAGCTGACGGCGACCCGCGCGCCGTACCTGTTCGAGCCGATCGCGGCG
>WHSM01000267.1 GCA_009380105.1 Micromonosporaceae bacterium | reverse complement strand
CGCGCCAGCGCCAGCTCGGCCAGGACAGTGTCGGCGTAGTCCTCGCGGCGCACGCCGGAGCCCAACTCGGCGGCGGTGTAGGTGTTGAAATCGCAGTAGCCGCACCGGCTCGCGCAGAACGGCACGTGCACGTACACCCCGAAGCCGTTCGCGCCCACGCCGGCGAGGGCGGCGGGCGGCAGCGACCCGTCGGCGGGGACGGGTTCACCGGGGGGCAGAACGCCAGGCACGTGGTCCAGTGTGACGCGCGATGGGGGTGACCGGCGCACGTACCCTTGGGAGGGCGTCACGGGGAGCGGAAGGTGGTGCCGTGGGAGCGAAGTCCGTGTTGTCCGGCCTGGTGGCGTTGGGGCTCCTGGCCGGAGGCGGCTACGCGCTGTCGCGCGTGCTCGACGAGCGGCCGGCGTTCCCCCTGACCTCCCAGTGCGAAGCGGCCGGCGAGACAGTCGTGATGCTGCAGGCCGATCAGATGGCGCACGCCGCCACCATCAGCGCGGTGGGGCTGCGACGCAGCGTGCCGGAGCGGGCGATCACCGTCGCGCTCGCCACCGCGCTGCAGGAGTCCAAGCTGCGCAACCTGCCCGGCGGCGACCGGGACTCGGTGGGGCTGTTCCAGCAGCGGCCCAGTCAAGGCTGGGGCGACCCGAAGCAACTGCAGGATCCCCGGTACGCCGCCAGAGCGTTCTACCGCCACCTGGTCAAGGTGCGCGGTTGGAAACGGATGCGGATCACGGACGCGGCGCAGGCGGTGCAGAAGAGCGCGCACCCCGACGCGTACCAGAGGTGGGCGGACGAGGCGGAGTCGCTGACAGCGGCCCTGACCGGCAGTGTGCCGGGATCGCTGAGCTGCACGCTGTCCGGCGACGCGGAGCGGCGCGGCGAGCGCGCGGCGGCAGCGTTGGGCGAGGCGATCAAGGCGGACTGGGGCGAGGTCGACGCCGTGCCGCCGGCGGAGGGGCACGGGGTGGAGCTCACGGTCGCCGACGACCGCTCCGGCTGGCGGCTGGCGCATTGGCTGGTGGCCCACGCCGCCCAGCACGGGATCCGGGAGGTGCGGTACGGCGACCGCACCTGGAGCGCCGAGGACGGCTCCTGGAAGCGCGTGCGCGGCGCCGAGGCCGGCGAGCGTGGCCCCGCGACGGTGATCGCCCAGCTCAGCGGCGACGCGTCGGCGGAGCGCTGACCCGCTGCCAGCCCGGTTCGCTCTGCCTTGACCTCAGCCGACGCCCTGCCTGCGGCGGGCGGTCTCGTGCGCCTCGGACGGCAGCTCCGACGCCTCCAGCAGGCGCGGCAGCAGGTCGGCCTCGGTGGTCAGCGCACGGAACGCCTCCCCGATCGTCACGCCGTGCGCCGGCCGCCGCACCACCCCGATCGCGTCGCCCGCCCCCAGCGCGCCTTCCCGCAGCACCCGCAGGTACGCGCCGGGCCACGCCCGCGCCGTGAAGCGCTTGATGAGATCAGGCACGTCCCAGAAGCCGGCGAACACCCGGCACGGGATCCGGGGACACGACACCTCCAGCAGCGCCCCGCCGATCTCCCAGCGCTCGCCTATCACCGCGCCGGTGACGTCGAGGCCTTCCGTGGACAGGTTCTCCCCGAACCTGCCGGGCGGCGCCTCCCGGCCCAGCTCTCGCGCCCACCACGCGGCGTCTTCGCGGGCGTACGCGTAAACGGCCTGGTCGACTCCCCCGTGATGCCGGGTGTCAACGATGGTGTCGCCGACCAGCCCGAGTCGACCAGCCCGCACCCGCTCTGTCGTGGGCCGCTTGTCGATGCCCGTGCTGCCCATGTCCCCGGTCCAGGCGCCGGTGCGCACGACCGCCAGGTTGACCGACACCAACCGCGCCGACATGCCGCACCCCCTTGTCGAGATCCCGCTCGACAATAGAGAGCCGACCCGGCCGGCGCGCGGCAATTTCATCAGTTGCACGGCAAGGCGCGGGAGAAACGCGGCTACGACCTTACTGAACACTACTTCGACGTGGGTTTGTCGCCGTCAGAGGAGAGCGCGGCGATGAACGCCTCCTGCGGCACCTCTACCCGGCCCACCATCTTCATCCGGCGCTTGCCTTCCTTCTGCTTCTCCAGCAGCTTGCGCTTGCGGGTGATGTCGCCGCCGTAGCACTTGGCGAGCACGTCCTTGCGGATCGCGCGGATGTTCTCGCGGGCGATCACCCGGGAGCCGATCGCCGCCTGGATCGGCACCTCGAACTGCTGGCGCGGGATCAGCCCGCGCAGCCTCTGGGTCATCGACACGCCGTACTGGTAGGCCTTGTCCTTGTGGACGATCGCGCTGAACGCGTCCACCTGCTCGCCCTGCAGCAGGATGTCCACTTTCACCAGGTCCCCTGCCTGCTCTCCGGAGGTCTCGTAGTCCAGCGAGGCATATCCCTTGGTACGAGACTTGAGCTGGTCGAAGAAGTCGTAGATGATCTCCGCGAGGGGCAACGTGTAACGCACCTCCACCCGATCCTGGGAGAGGTAGTCCATCCCGAGCAGCGCGCCCCGGCGGCCCTGGCAGATCTCCATCACCGCGCCGACGTAGTCGTTCGGGATCAGCACCGTGGCCCGCACCACCGGCTCGTGCACCACGGCGACCTTCCCCGCCGGATACTCGCTCGGGTTGGTCACCACGTGCTCCGCGCCGTCCTCCAACTCCACCCGGTACACCACGTTCGGCGCGGTGGAGATCAGGTCCAGGTCGAACTCGCGCTCCAACCGCTCCCGGATGATCTCCAGGTGCAGCAGGCCCAGGAAACCGCACCGGAACCCGAATCCGAGCGCGGCGGAGGTCTCCGGCTCGTACACCAGCGCCGCGTCGTTGAGCTTCAACCGGTCCAACGCGTCACGCAGGTTCGGATAGTCGGAGCCGTCGATCGGATACAGCCCCGAGTAGACCATCGGCTTGGGCTCCTTGTAGCCGGCGAGCGCGACGGCTGCGGGCTTCGCGGCGATGGTGACCGTGTCTCCCACCTTCGACTGCCGCACGTCCTTCACGCCGGTGATCAGGTAGCCCACCTCGCCGCCGCCGAGCCCCGGCGACTTCAGCGGCTCGGGGGAGATCACCCCGATCTCCAGCAACTCGTGCACCGCGCCGGTGGACATCATCTTGATCCGGTCCCGGGCTTCGATCCGGCCGTCGATGACCCGCACGTACGTCACGACGCCGCGGTAGACGTCGTACACCGAGTCGAAGATCATCGCCCGCGCCGGCGCGTCGTCCTGGCCGGTCGGACCGTGCATCTGGCGCACGATCTCGTCCAGCAGATGCGCCACGCCCTCGCCGGTCTTGCCGGAGACCCGCAGGCAGTCTTCCGGCTGGCACCCGATCAGGCGCGCCAACTCCTCGGCGTACTTCTCCGGCTGCGCAGCGGGCAGGTCGATCTTGTTGAGCACCGGGATCACGTGCAGATCGTTCTCCATCGCCAGGTAGAGGTTGGCGAGGGTCTGCGCCTCGATCCCCTGCGCCGCGTCGACCAGCAGCACCGCTCCCTCACCCGCGGCCAGGCTGCGGCTCACCTCGTACGTGAAGTCGACGTGCCCCGGTGTGTCGATCATGTTCAGGACGTACGACTCGCCCTTCTGCTCGCCTTCGCGGACCGTCCAGGGCATGCGGACGGCCTGGCTCTTGATCGTGATGCCGCGCTCGCGCTCGATGTCCATCCGGTCCAGGTACTGGGCGCGCATGTCCCGCGCCGAGACCACCCCGGTGAGCTGCAGCATGCGGTCGGCCAACGTGGACTTGCCGTGGTCGATGTGCGCGATGATGCAGAAGTTCCGGATGCGCTCCGGGTCGGTCGCGCCAGGGTCGAGCATCGGTGCCACGGTCGTCCGTTCTGGTCCTGATCCGTAAGTGGGGGTCATCGGTCGACCGCGCTGCCGCCGACCGCATCTATAGTTCCATGCCACCCAGGGGCTCATCACATGCAGCACCCGCGGCGCGCGGTCTTCTGGCGCCGGTTTGGGGGTCCGGCGGCGGCCCTGGTAATCTTGCGGTTCGCGTGTGTCGGCGTGAGGTCGACGCGTGTACGAATTCCGCAAACCCAACTCACCTGACCCGAGGCTTCCGCGTGGCGAACATCAAGTCCCAGATCAAGCGCAACCGTCAGAACGAGAAGCGGCGTCTGCGTAACAAGGCGGTCAAGTCTTCGCTGAAGACGGCCGTGCGCAAGTTCCGCGAGACGGTCGAGGCGGGCGACGTGGAGCAGGCCAACGTCCTGATGCGTGAGGCTTCCCGCGCGTTGGACAAGGCGGCGAGCAAGGGTGTGATCCACAAGAACCAGGCTGCGAACCGCAAGTCGGCGATCGCGCACAGCCTCACCTCGCTCTCCTCCTCCTGACCCGCGCAGGCTCTGCCGCGAGCAGAGCTGTCCGCTAGACGACTTTCCAGCGCCGCTCCGTGATGGGGCGGCGCTGAGTCGTCTTGGGCCAGGTCTCTTGGGCTAGGTCGCCTTGGACGAAGGCGACGTCTCGTCCCGTGGCTCCGCGTCGGCCGTGCTCTCCGGATCGGCCGTGCTCTCAGGATCGGCGGACGGCGAATCTTCGGCGGTCGCGGACGACGCGGCTCCAGGCTGATCGTCCCGGCGCCCGTCGGGCGCTGGCTGTCCGGCGGCGTCCGTGTCCACGTCGTCGTCAGGCTCGTCCTCATCAGGCCCGGCATCGGCCGGCTCGTCCTCATCCGGCTCGGCATCGGCCGGCATCTGCCCCTCAGGGACATCGGTGACCGCAGGCACAGTGCTGTCGCTGTCGACATCGTCATCGTGCTCGTCGGCCGATCCCTCGCCCGCGTCGTCAGCGGAGCGGCCGCCCTCGACCGTGTCAGGGCGGTCATGCTCCGGCGGCCGCGCCACGACCTGGGCAGGCTCGTCCGACGTGGCGTCGTCGCGCGCCTGGTCGACCTCGTCCTCGTCGACCTCATCCGGCACATCGGCCCCGTAGTCGGCCTCGTAGGCGTCCGCGTCGGCCTCCCACTGCCGCACCAACGCATCTTCGTACGAGTCGTCCTCGCCTGGGTCTGCCACCGCGCCGGCGATGACGTCGTTCAGCTTGACCATCAGGGCGACGAGCACCGGCAGGGCGAGCGCCGTCCACACGCTGATCAGCTCGGCGAACCCGAGGAGGAAGGCCAGGGCGATCGAGCCCTCGAACAGCACGAAGCACATCACGTGGCCTGGATTGATGTGCTTCAGACGCAAGAGTCTGGCGTAGAACGGCCGCCGGTCGCGCTCCGCCTTGTGAGCTCTCGGCTTCCTGGTGCGAATCATGTGAAGACCCGCGCCGGATCAGCGACCGCTTCGGGCTGGCTCGGCCCGAGCGTGCGCCACCGTCAACACGGCCCGTTCGAGCGCGTACCCACGATCATCGGAACCCCCTTTGACAGCGGCGTTGACCTCGGCCGCGGCGTGCATCGCCGTCGCGAGACCCTGCGCGGTCCAACCGCGCGCGTTCCGCTGGGCCTTCTCGATCTTCCAGGCGGGCATTCCCAGCGTCGACGCGAGCTGGTACGAGCTCCCCCGCCCCGCGCTGGCGACCCGGGACAACGTGCGCACGCCGTCGGCTAGCGCGTCGGCGATGGGCACCGGATCAACGCCGACCGCCAGCGCCCAACGCAGCGCCTCCAGCGCGCCTGGCACGTCTCCCACCACGGCAGCGTCGGCGACGGTGAACCCGCTGACCTCGGCACGACCCCGGTAGTAGCGCTGAATCGCCTCGACGGAGAGCTTCGCGCCGTTGTCGGCCACCAGTTGGGCGCAGGCGGAGGCGAGCTCTCGGATATCGGACCCGACGGCGCTGACCAGGGCGTCCGCGGCGGCTTCCGAGCAGCGCCCGCCGAGTCGCCGCACCTCGTCGACCACGAAACCCACCCGGTCCCGATGGCGCGTGATCCGCGCCGCCGGCGCCACGTCGGCGCCCGCCTTCCGCAACCCGTCGGCCAGCGCCTTGCCCTTGGCGGCGCCCGCGTGCGCGACGACGAGGCACACGTCCTCGGCCGGGCTGGCAGCGTACTCCAGGAGCGCGGCGGCGAGCGGCTTCTTGGCGTCCTGCGCGTTTCGGATCACCACCACCCGGCAGCCGCCGAACAATGACGGGCTCACCATCTCGGCGAGCTGCCCGCCGGAGATGTCTCGCGCGTCGTGCTCCTGGACGTCGGCGTGAGGGTCCGCGGACCGGGCGACGGCGGCGGTCTGGCTGACGGCGCGCGCGACCAGCAGCTCCTCATCTCCGAGCACGAGCCGGATCGGCGGCAACGACGGGTTGGTCACGTGAGCAATGGTCGCATGTCCCGCCTGCTCGACGCAGCGCGTACGTGAGGCCCGAACGGGTGGCG
>WHSM01000359.1 GCA_009380105.1 Micromonosporaceae bacterium | reverse complement strand
GCTGGTCGGGGGCGGCGAAGTCACGGTGCTCAAAGCGATGCGCTCTCGTCGGGCGTAGCGTGCTACGAATGTAGCAAGCTGCATGCGGCCGTAGTAGACTGCCTGCTATGGGTGCCGTCCCTGCTCGTGAGCTGCGCAACCACACCGCAGCGGTGCTTCGCCGCGTCGCGGCCGGTGAGGAGATCGATGTGCTGCAGGACAACCGTCCGGTGGCGCGGATCATCCCACTTCGGCATCAGCGACGCTGGATCCCCGCTTCCGAGATGATCGGCGAGCTTGAGCGGCTGGGCCCTGACTCCACGGGCCTGCGGGAGGAGCTGCGCGAGATCTTGCCCGATACCACCGATGATCTTCCGTGGTGAGCCAACGCGCCTTGGCGGACACCTCGGTGTTCATCGGCGTAGAGGCCGGCAGGCTGACGGGGGGAGCGCTGGCGGGCTACGAGTGGGCCGTCTCCGCGATCACGCTCGGAGAGCTTGAGCTTGGTGTGATCCGGGGCGGCGACCCGCAGGGCAGAGCGCGGCGGCTCGCCAACCTCCGACTGGCGCAGCGGTTTGACCCGATTCCGATCGACGAACGGGTCGCGGCCACGTGGGCGTTGCTTGTCGCGAAGCTGCGCGACGCGGGCCGGAAAGCGCCCATCAATGACACCTGGATCGCCGCGACCGCGATCACCGTCGGAGTTTCCCTCATCACGCAGGACACCGACTACCAGCACATGCCGGACCTCACCGTCATCACGATCTGAGCCGTCAGCAGCATCCACGCGATCTTGGCGGCCGCCACGCTGAAACAGCGGCCTCGCGGCGGCTGTTTCGCAGCCGTACGGCGGAAGTGTCACAGGCTCCGGATAGGCTGGTCGCTGTTCGCGTACCCCCCGTCTTTCTGGCGTTGGGGGTGCTCGCTGTGTGCGCGAGGACTGGAGTGACCTTCGATGAAGCTTGCCGGTCTGCTGACGGCTGCGCTCGCCGACCCTGCGATCAGCGCTGCCCGTGACCTGGCGCGGGCCGGCGGGCCGGGCGCCGACCAGGTCGACGTGACCGCGCCGCCAGCGCTGCGGCCGTTCCTCGCGGCGGCGCTCGCCGCGGTCCCCGCGACTGACGCGGGCGGCGCCGGCAAGCCGGTGCTGCTGGTGACCGCGACCAGCCGGGAGGCCGAGGATCTCGCTGACGGCTTGCGGAGCCTGCTGCCGCCGCAGCAGATCGCTGTCTTTCCGGCGTGGGAAACCCTGCCGCACGAGCGGCTCTCGCCGCGCTCGGACACCGTCGGCCGGCGGCTCGCGGTGTTGCGCCGCCTCGCCCACCCGGATCCGGACGACGCCGACCGCGGCCCGGTCCGCGTGGTCGTGGCGCCGGTTCGCAGCGTGCTGCAGCCACAGCTCAAGGGCCTGGGCGACCTGGAGCCGCTGGAGCTGTCCCCGGACGCTAACGCCGACCTGGAGGACACTGCCCGGCGGCTCGCCGAGATCGCGTACGCCCGCGTGGACCTGGTGACCAAGCGCGGCGAGTTCGCGGTGCGAGGCGGGATCCTCGACGTCTTCCCGCCCACCGAGGAGCATCCGCTCCGCGTGGAGTTCTGGGGCGACCAGGTGGAGGAGATCCGCTACTTCGCGGTCGCCGACCAGCGCGCCCTCGGCCCGGCGGAGCGGCTGTGGGCGCCGCCGTGCCGCGAACTGCTGCTCACCGGGCCGGTGCGCGAGCGCGCCCGGGAGCTGGGCAAGCAGCACCCGGAGCTGGCCGAGATGCTCGACAAGCTGGCCGAAGGCATCCCGGTCGAGGGCATGGAGTCCCTCGCCCCCGCGCTGCTCGACGGATCCGGGAACCTGGAGCTGCTGGTCCACGCGATGCCGCGGGGCACGCACGTCGTGCTGTGCGACCCGGAGCGGATCCGGACCCGGTCGCACGATCTCGTCCGTACCTCAGACGAGTTTCTCCAGGCCAGCTGGGCAGCGGCCGCAGCGGGCGGAGCCGCGCCGATCGACCTCGGCGCCGCCGCCTTCCGCAGCCTCGCCGACGTGCGCGCCGCCGCCCGCGACCTGGGCATGCCGTGGTGGTCGATCAGTCCCTTCGGAGGGCCAGAGACCGAGGAGCCGCCCGAGACGACCATTGAGGACGAGGTCGCCGCGCTGCTCGGCGAGGCCCCTGAAGCGCCAGCGGAGCCGGACACACCGCAGACGCAGGAGCGCGCCTTCGCCGTCGCCGCGCAGCCCGCGCCGCTCTACCATGGCGACACCGCGAAGGTGCTCGGCGACGTGCGTAGCTGGAGCCACGACGGCTGGCGCGTGGCGCTGATCTTCGAAGGCCACGGGTCGGCCGAGCGCGCCGCCGAGCTGCTCCGGGAGGCCGACCTCGGCGCGGCCCAGGCCGAGGTCATCGAGGACGCCCCGCCGCCGTCGGTGATCACCATCAGCACCGGCTCCCTGGACCGCGGCTTCGTCGACGTTGACAGCAAGCTGGCGATCCTCACCGGCAACGACATCACCGGCGGGCGCGGCGCCTCCACCAAGGACATGCGCAAGCTGCCCAGCCGCCGGGGCCGCACCATCGATCCCCTCGAACTGCGGCCGGGCGACTTCGTGGTGCACGAGCAGCACGGCATCGGCAAGTACGTCGAGATGACCACGCGCACCATCGCCGGCGCCGACCGGGAGTACCTGGTCATCGAGTACGCCGCGAGCAAGCGCAACCAGCCCGGCGATCGTCTTTATGTGCCGACCGACCAGCTCGACCAGCTGACCCGGTATGTCGGCGGCGAGCAGCCCAGCCTGCACCGGCTCGGCGGCGGGGACTGGGCGAAGACCAAGAACCGGGCCCGCAAGGCGGTGCGGGAGATCGCCGGTGAGCTGGTCCGCCTGTACGCGGCGCGCCAGTCCGCCGAAGGGCACGAGTTCGCCCCCGACAGCCCGTGGCAACGGGAGTTGGAGGACGCGTTCCCGTACCAGGAGACGCCGGACCAGTGGGCGGCGATCGACGAGGTGAAGCGGGACATGGAGCTACGGGTGCCCATGGACCGGCTGATCTGCGGCGACGTCGGGTACGGCAAGACCGAGATCGCGGTGCGCGCCGCGTTCAAGGCGGTGCAGGGCGGCAAGCAGGTCGCGGTGCTGGTGCCGACCACGCTGCTGGCCCAGCAGCACATAAACACGTTCGCGGAGCGGATGACGCAGTTCCCGATCAACATCCGCATGCTGTCCCGGTTCGCCACGCCCAGGGAGGCCGAGGAGACGCTGCGTCAGGCCGCCAGCGGCGAGGCCGACATCGTGATCGGCACCCACCGGCTGTTGCAGGCCTCTGCCCGGTTCCAGGATCTCGGTCTGGTGATCGTGGACGAGGAGCAGCGCTTCGGGGTGGAGCACAAGGAGCATCTCAAGCAGTTGCGCGCCAACGTTGACGTGCTCGCGATGTCGGCCACCCCGATCCCGCGCACCCTGGAGATGGCGGTGACCGGGATCCGGGAGATGTCCACGATCGCCACCCCGCCCGAGGAGCGGCACCCGGTTCTGACCTATGTCGGCGCGTACGAGGACAAACAGATCACCGCCGCGATCCGCCGTGAGCTGCTCCGCGACGGCCAGGTGTTCTACCTGCACAACCGGGTCGAGTCGATCGAGAAGGCGGCGCGCCGGCTCCGCGAGCTGGTCCCCGAGGCGCGGATCGCCACCGCGCACGGCCGGATGGGGGAGGACCGCCTGGAGAAGGTGATGGTCGGCTTCTGGGAGCGGGATCACGACATCCTCGTCTGCACCACGATCGTCGAGTCCGGCCTGGACATCCCGAACGCCAACACCCTGATCGTGGAGCGCGCCGACCTGCTCGGGCTCTCCCAGCTGCACCAGATCCGGGGGCGGGTCGGCCGGGGCCGGGAGCGGGCGTACTCGTACTTCTTCTACCCGCCGGAGCGGCCGCTCACCGAGCAGGCGCACGAGCGGCTGGCCACCATCGCGCAGCACTCCGAACTCGGGGCCGGCATGTTCGTGGCGATGAAGGATCTGGAGATCCGTGGCGCCGGGAACCTGCTCGGCGGCGAGCAGTCGGGCCACATCGCCGGGGTCGGCTTCGACCTGTACGTGCGGCTGGTCGGCGAGGCGGTGACGGCGTACAAGGCGGCGCAGGCCGGCCGGACCGTCGAGGAGGCCGTCGCCGAGGTGAAGCTGGACCTGCCGGTCGACGCGCATCTGCCGCACGACTACATCGCCTCGGAGCGGCTGCGCCTGGAGATGTACCGCAAGCTCGCCGGGGTGCGCGATCTCGAGGGTCTGGAAGAGGTGCGGGAAGAGCTGGCCGACCGGTACGGGCAACCCCCGGAGCCGGTGTCGAACCTGCTGGACGTGGCGATGTTCCGGCTCGCGGTCCGCCCGTACGGGATCGCCGAGGTGTCGCTGCAGGGTCGCCACATCCGCCTGGGGCCGGTGAGCCTGCCGGACTCCAAGCAACTGCGGCTCAAGCGGCTCTACCCGGACGCCGTCTACAAGCACGCCACCGACACGATCAGCCTGCCGCGCCCGATGACGCGCCGC
>WHSM01000421.1 GCA_009380105.1 Micromonosporaceae bacterium | reverse complement strand
GCCGCCTCCACCGCGAGCGGTCGCAGGCCCGGGTGCTTGATCTTCCAGCGGCCGGACATCTGCTCCACCACGAGCTTGGAGTCCATCAGCACCTCGACGCTGCGGGCGCCCAGCTCCGCAGCGGCGCGCAGGCCGGCGATCAGCCCCGAGTACTCGGCCACGTTATTCGTGGCCACCCCCAGCGCATCGGCGCGCTCGACCAGCACCTCGCCGGACTCCGGGTCGATCACCACCGCGCCGTAGCCGGCCGGGCCGGGATTGCCGCGGGCTCCCCCGTCGGCTTCGACGATGACATGCTCCAGGCCCACTACAGCCCCGACTCGTCGGTGCGCACCAGGATCCGGCGGCACTCGTCGCAGCGCAGCACCTCGTCCTCGGCGGCCGACCGGACTCTCGCCAGCTCCCCGCCGGACAGCTCCAAGCGGCAGCCCTCACACTGACGGGAACGCAGCATCGCGGCGCCCATGCCCGACTGCTCGCGGATCTTCTCGTACAGGCTCACCAGGTCATCGGGCAGCGAGGCGACCAGTGGGCCCCGGGCCGCGCGCTGGCGCTCCTCCTCGGCGGTGATCTCGGCCATCGCCTCGTCCCGGCGCTGTTCGGCGGCCCCGCGCTCCGCACGCAGCTGGGACAGCTGGGCGTCGACGGCGTCCAGGCCGGCCTGGGCCTGTTCCCGCTCCTCCATCAGCTCCAGCTCGGCGTCCTCCAGCTCCTCCTGCCGCCGCGCCAGGGTGCCGATCTCGTGCTGCAGGCTCTCCAGGTCTTTCGGGTTGCCGGTGCCAGAGTCGAGCCGCTGCTGGTCTTTGGCGGCGCGCTGCCGCACCTGGTCGACGTCGCGCTCCATCCGCGCGATGTCCCGGTCCAGGTCGTCCACGGCGACCGCCGCCTTGCCCCGCTCGTCCGACAGCGTCTGCAGCCGCTCGTCCTGCTGCCGCAACTGAGCGTGCTCTGGCAGATTGCGACCGCGGTGCGCCAACTGGGCCAGCGCGGTGTCGATCGCCTGCAGTTCCAACAGTCGACGCTGGGCCTCTGGGTCGGCCTTCACTGGCGCCATCCTCCTTATTTGTGTCGCGTTGTCGTGCTGCCGCAGTCGTCCGCTACCGCGCGCTGAGGTTCCACGGGTCGGTGCTGATGTCGGACACTGCCGTCTCGACATCGAACTCACCCGCCAGTCGCTCGGCAACCGTATCCAGCCAGGGCCGCTCTGTCGCCCAGTGCGTCGCGTCCAGCAGCGCCGGGCCGCCGTCGGCCAGGTGCTCCGACGCCGGATGGTGCCGCAGGTCGGCGGTGAGGTAGGCGTCCGCGGCGGCCCCGATCGCGTCGGCCAGGAATTCGTCGCCGGCTCCCCCGCAGACCGCCACGGAGCGGATCTCGCGGCGCGGGTCGCCCGCGGCCCGTACCCCCGAGCTGGTTCTGGGAAGAGCAGCGCTGACCTCGGTGAGAAAATCCGCCAAGCTCAGCGGGGACGGCAGGCCACCCACCCGGCCGAGGCCCCGGCCTTCGCCGGCCGCGGCGCCCTCGGCGGGCCGAAGCGGCCGCGTGTCCGTCAGGCCCAGGCGAGCCGCGAGCGCGTCGGAGACGCCGGGATTGGCCACGTCGGCGTTGGTGTGCGCCACGAACAGCGCCACGCCGCCGCGGATGAGCTGATGCACGATCCGGCCCTTGTACGTGGTCGGCGCGACGCTGGAGACCCCGCGCAGCAGCAGCGGATGGTGCGCCACCATCAGTTGGGAGTCCACGTCGAACGCCTCGGCGGCCGTCTCCGGCGTGACATCGACGGCGAGCAGCACCCGCCGCACCAGCGTGTCGGGCTCGCCCAGCACGAGACCCACCCGGTCCCACGGCTGGGCCCACGACGGCGGGTACCAGGAGTCGAGGGCGGCGGTGATCTCGGCGGCGGTCGTCACGGCGGGCACGCTACCCGGTGGAGCGGCGCGACGCGGCCCGACGTGCCGTCACGGAGAGTTCGGGGCCACCCGGCGCTGCAGCTCATCCCACACCAGCGACCAGGGGAAGTTCTGCGCGTGGTTCTCGCCGGCCCCGGGCGGGTGGAGCCGATAGAAGTCCTCTCCGCACAGGACCGACACGCCCCACTGACGCAGCCGGTCGAGGTTCTCCCTGAAGACCGGGTGCGCGGCCTGCGCCGAGTTGGTGAACGGGGCGGCGACGATCGGCAGGCCCTTGCCGAGCCCTTCGACCAACAGACCGAGCGGCAGGGTGTCGCTGATCCCTGCCGCCCACTTGTTGATCGTGTTGGTCGTGGCCGGAGCGACGGCCATCGCGTCCGGCGGTGGCAGCACGTCCGGGTCCGACGGATGTTTGTATCGGCTGCGCACCGGATAGCCGGTGTGTCTCTCCAGCGCTGCCTCGTCGATGAACTTCACAGCGTCTGGCGAGGCAACCACGCACACCTCCCAACCCGCGTTCTGGGCGAGCTGCACCAGTCGCCCGGCGTCCCGGGCCACGGGACAACCGCATACAAGCAGGTACAGGACGGGGCCCATGGCACCCGTCATACCGCAACACCCATGTGGTCGGCGAGCTCCACCAGCGGGCCGGACGGGCTGGTGCGGGCCCGGCGGAGCACTTCTGTGAGCACCTCGTACGCCACCGGACGGCAGCGCACCTCGGACGGCGCGAGGCAGTCGGCCTCCAACAGCATCTCGCCGGCGGAGTCCAGATTGCCCATCTGGGTGTAGCCGCGGCTGACATCGACGAAGTGGTTGGCGCGACGCTCCGGGGTCAGCCCGTTGAGCGCGTCCTGCGTCAGCTCCCGCTCGTGGGTCTGCACGGCGACGTGGCCGTCGCCCAGCTCCACGGCCGCGGCGGCCTTGTGCACCAGCACGTTGGTGGGGCCGAACGACGTCCAGTAATGGTTGGCGTCGACGCCGAGCGCGTGCGCCGCGTCGCTGGCGTTGTCGATCAACTCGCGCACCGCGGGCGCGTCGCCTGAGTGCGCGGCGGCCATCGCGCCCTGCAGCAGCAGGATGCCGTACACGCTGAGCCGCTCCGGGGTCTCCGGATCGCCGTTGCCGCGGATCTTCTCGGCCACGGTGACGTTGAGGTTCTGCGCCGGGCCCGGCCGGCCCAGGGCGAGCAGCGCGTTCGCCACCCGGTACGTCGCGACCCCGGCCAGCAGCGGGTTCTCGGCCCGTTGCGCCACCGCGATCGCCCGGTCGGCCGCCAGCCAGCACAGGTCGTACTCGCCGAGCTTACGCAGCGCCGAGGCGGCGATCTGGTACGCCTGGGCCAGCAGCGAGGCGGCGCGGCGGTCGTCAGAGGTCTGGTACGCCGCGTCGGCGGCCTGCGCGTCGCGGATCAGGCTCGGCAGGATCCGCGCCAGCACCCCGTACTTGGCGTGGTGGAAGGTCATCCAGGCGTGCTTGACGGCCTTGTCCAGCTCGTCGAGGGACGGCGGCTCGGCCGGCGTCGGCTCGAACAGGGAGCCAATCTTGTCGTAGCGCTCCAGCGCGAGGCGGATCTCCTCGACCTCGACCTCGTCGATGCAGTTGACGCTCTCCGGGCGGCGCTTCGGGAAGTTGCCCAGCATGAGCTGCACGTCGACCTGGAGGACCTCGGCGATCTCGTAGAGCACGGAGAACTTGTCGAGCCGGCGCGCGCCGCGCTCGACCTTGTCCACCCAGCTCTTGGACTTGCCGATGCGGTCGGCAAAGACCTGTTGCGACATCTTTCGTCTCTGTCGCCAGTACGCCACCCGGCGCCCGATTGGCAACGTCTCCATCCTTGC